>NZ_KB291496.1:34782-46768 GCF_000318315.2 Capnocytophaga sp. oral taxon 324 str. F0483
CCCCTTCGGGGGTTCGGGGGCTTACCGAATAAATAACTCGCCACAGTTTCCCTCTTGAAGGTAGCCAGCGACAGCTGGGTATGTGTAAAGGGGGAGGTTTGTATTACACTCCCTCCTAGTGCCTATGGCCTAAGGCCTAGTACCTTTTCCTTTTCTTTCGTCTCGAAACCCCGTTTTTACTATTTTTTGCATCGCTGTATTATACTATGAATCAACCACTTATATACCCTTCCTATACCAATCGTCCAAGATTCGTATAAGCTTCCTATAAGCTACCTATAAGCTAACTACATTCATCCTCACACCCTTTTTTCATCAAAACCTCTCCCTTCCTTCTTCTGAAATCTTCCGTTTCCTTCCGAATCCTCCACCCCCCTCCTCTGACCTGTCCGACTCGTCTGAAAAGACCGACTCGTCCATTCTCCTTGTTAGTATTATTGACATTTCTGGTATTTCTAGTATTTCTGGCATTATTAGCATTTACCCCATTTTCTCATTCTCTCATTTCCTCATTTCCTAATTCTCTTGCCTTTCTGAATGATTGTAATAAATGTAATAAAAACTATTTGTCTATTTAGAAAATTATTTTTACTTTTGCGCCTTTCAAAATCAATATAAAAATAATAGCGTTTTAACACAGAATTATTTTCCGATTAGAGTATCTGAAAAAGAAAATAATTCTAAATATATCTAAATGCTTTTCATATAAACTATTTCGCAACGCCTTTATGTCCGATATTCTACATTATCCTCTTACTGATTTCGTTACCTCTTGTGGGGTGCGCATTCCCGCTCTTAGGGTGTATTATCAAGTGTTTGGAAAAGCCTTAGGCACAGCTCCGGTGGTAGTGGTGAATCACGCTTTTACAGGTAATTCACAAGTAACGGGTGAAAACGGCTGGTGGAAAGAAGCCATCGGTGAAGGGAAGTTGATAGATACCCTCAAATACACGGTAGTAGCTTTTAATATCCCTGGCAATGGTTTTGGAGCACGCGAAGAAGATATGATTCCTAACTATGAGCATTGGGCGGGTATAGATATAGCGCGTATTTTCAACCAAGGGCTCACCGAGCATTTAGGACTTAAAGAGGTATTTGCCCTTGTAGGGTGCTCGTTAGGTGGCGGTATTGCTTGGGAAATGGCTACCCTCGCCCCTACCCTTTTCAAAGAACTCATAATCGTAGCTGCCGATTGGAAGGCAACCGACTGGATTATAGGCAACTGCCTCTTGCAAGAGCAGATACTCAAAAACTCTACACACCCCTTGCACGATGCACGCCTGCACGCGATGTTGTGTTACCGCACTCCTCAATCATTGAAACTGAAGTTTGAGCGCACCACCAACATTCCGTTGCAGTTATACAATGTAGAAACGTGGCTTTTACACCACGGCGACAAGCTGCACAAGCGCTTCTCACTCTCCGCCTACAAACTGATGAACCAATTGGTAAAAACGATAGATATTTCAAAAGAACGCGGTAGTTTTGCCGAAGCAGTAGCGCCTATCACCGCACACATTACCATCGTAAGCACCGATTCTGATTTGTATTTCGTTCCTCAAGAGAACCGCGATACCGTAACCGAACTCCGTGAAATGGGCAAACCTGTAGATTATTACGAAATCCACTCTGTACACGGTCACGATGCTTTCCTGATAGAACACAAACAGTTAGAACAGTATTTAAAGAAAGTGTTTGTTAGGTAAGAGATAAGAGATAAGAAAAGCATCACTACACTTTGCCAAAGTTTTTCTGCCTGTGTGGCTCACTCCTTTGGCAAAGTTGAAAATTAATTATGAATTGTTAATTGTCAATTATTATGAAGATATTAAAATTTGGTGGAAAATCACTTGCCAATGACGGTATTGAAAAGGTGATTGATATTATCATTACTTCACATAAAGAACCTCTATCGGTAGTAGTTTCAGCGCGAGGCAACACTACCGATGAATTAGAGGCTTTGCTCGAAAAAGCAAGTAAAGGCGAAGATTATACTGCCGACTTTCAACAACTGAAAGACGAACAGCAGTATAACTCTCGTGTATCGTTTGAGCCCGAATTTCAGTTGCTCGAAAAACTCCTCGAAGGCGTTTCGCTACTGAAAGACTACAGCCCTAAGACCAAAGATTTGGTATTGGCACAAGGCGAACTGATGTCGGCTAAGCTTGTGGTAGCACTACTTCAGCACAAAGGCTTGGAAAGTACTTTTGTGGATAGCCGTGAAATCTTCAAAACTGATGCTGTGGTAGGCAATGCGCAAATCATCAACTCAATATCCGAAAAACTCACCCGCGACCGCTTTGCAACCATTCCTCCTAATTGTGTGGCAGTGGTTACGGGCTTTATCGCTTCCACCGAAAAAGGCGACACTACTACCTTAGGGCGCAATGGCAGTAACTACTCAGCAGCGCTTTTAGCTAACTACCTCAACGCTTCCGAACTGCAAAACTACACCCACGTCGACGGTATCTTCACTGCCAATCCTGAGTTAGTACCCGAAGCCAAAATTATACGTCATCTTTCTTACGAAGAAGCCAATGAGTTGGCTAACTTTGGAGCTTCTATACTCCACGCTAAAACCATTATCCCACTCATTGAAAAAGGCATTCCGTTGCGTATCAAAAACACTTTCAACAGTGAGGACGCCGGCACACTCATTCACCAAGAAAGCGTGCAAGAGGGCATCAAATCGATTTCGGTAATTAAAGACAATGCCCTTATCGTGATGGAAGGTCGCGGACTCTTGGGCAAGGTGGGTGTAGATGCGCGTATTTTTAAAGCGCTCGCACAAAAAGGTATCAGTGTGAGTATCATCTCGCAAGGGTCATCGGAGCGCGGGGTAGGCTTGGTAGTAGCTTCTAAAGATGCTAAACTTGCCAAAGCTGCTATAGACGAAGAATTCTCACACGATTTCTACACCAATGATGTAAGCAGTGTGAGCATCGTAGAAGATGTAGCTGTAATTTCTATCGTAGGACAACCACTTGCTACTTTCCACCACCCTTATAACGCACTGATACGCAACCAAATCGTTCCTTTGCTCAT
Source organism: Capnocytophaga sp. oral taxon 324 str. F0483 (assembly GCF_000318315.2). Taxonomy (NCBI): domain Bacteria; kingdom Pseudomonadati; phylum Bacteroidota; class Flavobacteriia; order Flavobacteriales; family Flavobacteriaceae; genus Capnocytophaga; species Capnocytophaga sp. oral taxon 324. The sequence continues at coordinate 37,828 of NZ_KB291496.1, forward strand.
CAACAATGCCGTAACGGGCAAAAACGTGAGTTTGGTACTCAAAACCAAAAAACTCCACAAGGCATTGAACGTAATTCACGGTGAAATCTTTGGGGTTTCACGCCGTATCAATTTGGTAATCTTTGGTAAAGGTACCGTAGGGGCTACCCTCATCGACCAAGTGATTGCCGCACACGACAATATACTTCACCGCAAGAATATCAGTTTGCGCATCGTTGCTATCGCCAATTCACAACAAGTGCTCACCAATGCAAAAGGAATTGGCAGTCATTGGCGCTCTGCCTTCGATAAAGAAGCTGTGCCTTATAGTTTCGACACTCTGCAAGCCTTTGTAGATAAATATCACTTAGAGAACCTTATCGCCGTAGATGTAACCGCCAGCAAAACCTTTGTAGACAACTATATTCCACTGATTAAGAGTGGTTACGACTTGGTTTCTGCTAATAAAATAGCAAATACTATTTCGTTTGACTTCTATCAAGAACTGCGCAAAACTCTCAAACAACACCAAAAAACTTATCTCTACGAAACCAATGTAGGGGCAGGCTTACCCTTGATAGACACCATTCGCCTCTTGCACCATTCGGGCGAAAACATCACCCGTATCAAGGGAATATTCTCAGGAACACTCAGCTATCTGTTCAATACCTTTTCAGCAGAAAACAAGCCGTTTAGCGAGGTGCTCCAACACGCTATCAACAGTGGTTATACCGAACCCGACCCTCGTGAAGACCTTTGTGGTAATGATGTAGGTCGCAAACTGCTCATCTTAGCCCGCGAACTCGATTTAGGTAATGAGTTCACCGATGTGAAGATACAAAACCTTATCCCCGAACATTTGAGAGAAGGCTCTGTGGAAGACTTTTTGCAACGTTTAGACGAGTTCAATGTGCCTTATCAGCAAATCAAAGAAGCACAAGCCCCCGACCACGTACTGCGTTATGTAGGTGACCTTCACGGCGACTTAGCTTCTACCGAAACGGTACAGTTAGACGTATCGCTCGTATCGGTTCCGCGCAATAGTGCCCTTGGTCAGGTAAAAGGTGCCGATTCTATTTTTGAAATTTACACCGAATCTTACGGCGATAACCCTATCGTAATACAAGGAGCAGGTGCAGGCGCTTCGGTAACCGCACGCGGGGTATTTGGCGATATTTTAAGATTAGCAGAAAAAAGTAGGTTTTAGGGGTTAGCACTATGAATCAAGAAGAAAATCCTTTGTTAAAAATGTCGTTGCAGGAATTGTGGCAACTGTTCCCTATCAATCTTACACAGCACAACCCATTGTGGAAAGAATGGTATGAGGAAGAACGCAGTTTCCTTTTAAAACAATTACCCTCTAACGAAGTGGTACGGCTAAGCCATATAGGCAGTACTGCTGTGGAAGGGATACAAGCCAAACCTATTGTTGATATATTATTAGAAGTGAAGAAAGACAGTTCATTTCAGAAGCTAAAAGAACTCATATTACAATCAGGTTATCTATGTATGAATGAAACAAACGATAGGATTTCTTTTAATAAAGGCTATACTATTAATGGGTTTGCAGAACGTGTGTTTCATCTGCACTTGCATTATGAAGGCGATAATGACGAACTCTATTTTCGCGATGAACTGCAAGCACACCCATCGGTAGCCAAAGACTATGAAACGCTTAAATTATCGCTTTGGAAACCTTTTGAACACGACCGAGATGCTTATACCGCTCATAAAACAGACTTTGTGAAACAATATACACTGATAGCAAAAGAAGAATTTAAAGAAAAATATGAAAATAACAGACCATATTAAGAATGCCAAAGGAAAAACGCTCTTCTCCTTTGAAGTAGTACCTCCTAAAAAAGGAAATAATATTGAAGAACTATACCGAAACATAGACCCCCTAATGGAGTTCAATCCTCCGTTTATAGATGTAACTACCTCACGCGAGGAGTATTATTACATTGAACACCCTAATGGATTATTGGAAAAAAAAGTAACCCGTATGCGCCCTGGTACCGTGGGTATTTGCGCGGCTATTCAGCATAAATACAAGGTAGATACAGTACCACACGTGCTTTGTGGTGGTTTTTCAAAAGAAGAAACTGAGTATCTATTGGTAGATTGTCTCTACTTGGGTATTGACAACGTAATGGCTTTGCGCGGTGATGCGATGAAAGAACAACGTTATTTTCAGCCTACTGAGGGCGGACATACCTACGCTACCGAACTCGTTACTCAAATCAGTAATTTGAACAAGGGGATTTACCTCAACGGCATTGCTGCCGACCATAAGGCTAATTTCTGTATAGGAGTAGCGGGGTATCCTGAAAAACACATTGAAGCTCCCTCACTCACCTCGGACTTGGCGCGCCTAAAAGAAAAGGTAGATGCTGGTGCCGACTATGTGGTAACACAGATGTTTTTTGACAATCAGAAGTATTTTGAGTTTGTAGAGAAAGCCAAAGAAGCAGGCATCAATGTACCTATCATTCCAGGGATTAAGCCTATTGCTATTAAAAAGCACCTCAACCTACTGTCACAAGCCTTTAAAATAGATTTCCCCGAAGAGCTCATCAAAGCAGTGGAATCCTGCAAGAACAACAACGAGGTAAAACAAGTGGGTATAGAGTGGGCAATTCAGCAGAGCAAAGAGCTCAAAGCCGCTGGGGTACCTGTTTTGCACTACTATTCAATGGGAAAATCAGATAATATAGTGAAAGTAATATCAGAAGTATTTTAATTAGGTAAGAGATAAGAGGTAAGAAATCCTATTTTTTATCTCTTATTTTTTATTTCTTCATTGATTTGTTCAATGTAATGGGTAAGTTCTTCTTTACCGGTTTTGTTTTCGGCAGAAGTGATGAAGTAAGGCGGAAATTCTTCCCAAGTTTCGAGGAGTACTTGTTGATAAGCAGCTATATTGCGTTCAATAGCTAAAGGTTTGAGTTTATCGGCTTTGGTGAAGACAATAGCAAACGGAATACCGTGTTCACCTAACCATTGCATAAACTCTACATCTATCTTCTGGGGTTCGTGGCGCACATCTACTAATACAAATGCGCATACCAACTGTTGTCGTTCCTCAAAATATTTAGTAATAAATTGCTGAAATACCTTTTTAGTTTCTTTGGATACCCTTGCATAACCATAACCAGGGAGGTCTACTAAAAACCAACTATTGTCTATTTTGAAGTGATTGATGAGTTGGGTTTTCCCAGGGCGACCTGAAGTTTTAGCCAAATTCTTGTGATTGGTAAGCATATTGATGAGCGACGATTTCCCTACATTGGAACGCCCTATAAAAGCATATTCAGGTAAGTTTTCCTTGGGGCATTTACTCACCTGAGAGTTACTCATCACAAATTCAGCTTTTTTTATCATCTTACCTCCTTATTTTCAAGCCACTTATTTAAAATATCATTGAACTGTTGAGGATGTTCCATCATTGGAGCGTGACCACATTTGTCTATCCAGTGCAGTTCAGAATTAGGTAATAGTTCGTGGAATTCTTCAGCTACTTTAGGAGGGGTTACATTGTCATTCTTACCCCAGATGAGGCAAGTAGGGGTTTCCATTTTAGGCAAATCCTTTGCCATATTGTTGCGGATAGCACTTTTGGCAAGAGCCAAAGTTTTGATGAGTTTAGAGCGATCAGAGATGTTAGCAAATACCTCATCTACAATTTCTTTAGTAGCTACGGCAGGGTCGTAGAACACTTCTTCGCATTTCTTTTTGATGAAATCGTAATCACCACGACGTGGATAGCCATCGCTCATTGCTTTCTCGTACAATCCAGAACTACCTGTAAGCACTAATCCGAGTACGTTTTTAGGGTGCATTTTTGCATAGAGCAAGCCTACGTGTCCACCAAGTGAATTGCCGAGCAGGATTACTTTTTCAAACTTCTTGTGTTTGATGAATTTCTGTATATATTTAGCCAATGTTTTCACCGAAGTTGTGAGCAATGGCATAGAGAAGAGAGGCAGTTCGGGGACTACCACTTTATATTTGCTGGAAAAAAAAGAAACTACTTCTTCAAAGTTACTAAGCCCCCCCATCAATCCGTGTAAGATAATGATAGGTGTGCCCTCACCTTTTTCGATGTATGAAAATTTACCTTCTTTTTTTACTTCTACTGTCATTGGTTTTTATCAAAAAGTTTTTTTGAGCTACAAAGGTAATATTTTTATTTCTATTTACGTGCAGGAAAGTGAAAATATTTTTTACTCTCTCTTCTTATTATTAACGCAAATAGTTATTTATTAAGCAAATACAATAAAATATTCCATTGTACAACAATGTTTTTTCCAATGTGAAAAATAAGAAATAGTTACAAATTAGCAAATTAACCAAAGGTTATTGTAACTTATGTATGAGTTCTTGTAAATGAGTATTTCTCCTGAAAGAATATTCTTTGCTACTACGATTGAGGTATTTTATAATATCAGCGGTTTTCTGGAGGGTAGCTTTATCATCGAAAAAAAACAATAGTTCTGAGATGATTTCTAAGGTATCTTCACTATTTTTATAGGCTAAAAGTATTGTTTCAGTAGGAGTATTGATGAAATAAGTAAGTGTGTGTGGAGTATATTTTTCGGCTAAGTAGTCCAAATATTTGAGTTGCTCTTCTTTTGCGGGCTTTTTGCTCAATAGTGCGGTGAGCTCTTCAAAGAAAAGTTCTATTTGCCGTTTGAGGTAATCTTTCTCTATCATAGGATTTATATTGTATTATTATGGAACGAGCTACAAACTCACAAAATTGACAATTCAACTTTGCCAAAATTTAAACCTTTTGGGAAAGTGTGCGACTCTTTCACGGCGCTAATCGCTCTAATTTCCAATCGTAGTCTTCAGTAAGAGTGTAACGCAGACGGTCGTGTAGACGATTAGGGCGTCCTTGCCAAAATTCAAGGCTTTGTGGTCGGACTAAGAAACCTCCCCAATGCTCAGGACGGGGTACTTCTTTGCCTTCGTATTGTTTTTCTAATGCGTGTAGGTGCTCTTCGAGGTATTCTCTTGAAGGGATTACTTCGCTTTGTGGTGATACTATTGCCCCTAACTGACTGCCCAAAGGGCGTGACTCAAAATAACCGTCGGAGGTATTGGCAGGGACTTTTTCAGCAATACCTTTGATGATGATTTGCCTTTCGAGAGATGGCCAGAAGAAAGATAAACACAAGTGAGGATTGGCGAGAATGGCTTTCCCTTTTTCGCTGTTGTAATTGGTGTAGAAAATAAAGCCTTCGTAAGTGTACTGTTTAAGGAGTACTACGCGGGTCTTTGGGTAACCATCGAGTCCTATGGTACTTACTGACATTGCATTGGCTTCGTCTACACTGTTGCTCTCATCGGCTTCGTAGAACCAAGTTTGAAAGAGCTGCATAGGATTCTCAGGAGCATCGCTTTCTAAAAGAGCACGCTTGTTATACGTTTTTCGGTAGTTGCTTAAATCCATTTGTTTAGGTAAAAGATAAAAAGTAAAAGGTAAAAGATTGGTGATGCAAAGATAAAAAATAATTAGCAAACTTGAAAATTAGAATGGGCACGAGCTACAAGCTCGCGCCAGCTGAACTATAAGCCCACGCCAGCTGAGGGAAATAGGAAATGTGGAATAGTTAGTCAGTTGTTTTTTTATAACGTTTGGCTTTAAGGTCTTTGGTCGTTACACATATATCATAGCCCATTTCTTTTAGTCCTTTAATTAGTTCAAAGTCACAAGTCCATATCTTGTGCCCTTTTTCAAAATGAAGAGCTATAAAAGGGTAGTCATCAGGATCGACAAACTTAGCTATTTCTTCTGCTTTATCTAAATATTGTTGGGAAATATCATCTACTTTAAAAAAAGTAATGTTCTGAATAAATTCTTCCAAAAGAATATTCGCTTGCTTTTTAGAAAGATTATTCTTCTTCATAATTTTAGGCAAGTGTTCTTCTATTTCTTCTAAAAGGTAATCAGGAGCTATAAACTGAATGTTTTTCTTTTTATCCTTTAAAATATTAGCAATTACTCCATTGGGTTTATAAAAACAACTATAGATAATATTAGTATCTAAAATAACTATCATATTGCTTGTTTCTCTTTCTTTTTAGCGAGATCTTCTCTCCAACGTCTGGCTATATTTCTATTAGATTCTTTACTCATAGCCATTATTTCTTCGCGGTATTTGATAGGTATACCGTATTCATCTTCTTCTAAATCATCGTTGTAAGAGATAATTTCGTCAAACTCTTTGCTCATAGAAACTTTTGTAAAGTCAAGTTTCTTGGCATATTCTACAAAAGCTAAAGCTTGAGGATTGTTGTCCGTAATGGTAATTATGTAGGGCATAATCTTCTTTTTTTGGCAAAAGTAAAAAATAATTAACAAATTAGCAAATTTGAAAAATTACTGAATGTAAGAAAACAGGAGTTAAAGATGTATGTCTTTAACTCCTGTTTTCTATTTTCCTAATTTCTATTTATTAATAGAAAGCACTTAGGTTTTCTTTAATGGTGGCAGTGCTTTCCAATGATTTGAGAATACCTTGAGCAGCACGGTCGGTGCGGAGTTTCTCAACAGTTTCAGCATAGGTTTTGTAGTTATCCAATGCAGGAGCTACAGTAGCTGAGGTAAGTTGGATTACGTATACCGCATTTTCGCCGTCGATAGGTTTAGAAAGCTGACCTTGTTTGAGCCCGAAGGCGGCACCTACTACTTTAGGTTCACGTCCTTCGCCTATGATAGTCGGGTTTTTCATTATGAGGTTCGCAGCGCTTTTCACTTCGGTTTTGTTAGCTGAAGCGATAGCTTCGAGGCTATTGCCTTTGGCTTTCTCTTTTAAGATAGCGGCTTTTTTCTCGCGAATGAGAATTGGTTTTACCATAGGAGCAGCATCTTGTACTGAGCTAATACCTTCTTCGCCTTGTTTTACCAATTGGGCTACAATATAGTTACCACCACTGGTGAATTTCTTGATATCACCTATTTTAGTGTCCTTTTGGAACAACCATTGTACGATAGAACGGTTAGAGCCCAATCCTATAATTTGGTCGTCGTTCTTATGTAGGTTATCGGCACGGAGCACTGAAAGTTCACTTTTTTTAGCAATATTAGCAAACTCTTTGGGATTTTGAGCTGCCTTCATTTCGAAGTTGGTTACCTTAGAGAAAAGAGAGTTGATAGTCGCTTCGGAAGGGTCTACTTTACGGCTGATAGTAGCGATGTTCACTGCTTCGGCTTTATCAGTTACTTTTACTACGTGGAAACCAAAATCGGTTTCTACTAACCCAATAGTACCTACAGCATTGTTGAAAGCAAATTCTTCAAAAGGTTTTACCATAGCGCCTTTGGAGAAGAACCCGAGGTCGCCTGCACTGTAAACAGCTCCTGGTTCTTCGGAATTTTCACGAGCGAGTTGCGCAAAATCAGCACCTGCTGCTTTGGCTTGAGCTAAAAGCTCTTCGGCTTTTGCCTTAGCTTCTTCCTTAGTACGGGTAGTATTAGGCGTAGCTGCCTGACTGCCGGCGTAGGCTATAAGAATATGGCTTGCTTTCACAGCACCGCCTGGTTGTTTGGCAATCATACGGCTGAGTTTGAGACTTCCGTCTTCTTCATAAGGACCGAACACTTTGCCTACCGGAAGGTTGAAAAGAGTATCGGCGTAAGAAGAACGAAGATTGTCTTTATTTACAAAAGTGCTATCGTAAGGCACATCGGAATGACGGTCTACGAAATCTTTGATGTTTTTTGTTTTAGCAAAGCCTGCAATAGTATCGTTTTTATTGGTTTTGCTGTTAAACACTACTTCGGGTTGCAAGAGCTTGAGTAGGCTTTCTTTTTCGGTTTCAATATCGGTTTGCGATGGTTTTTCGCTCACTACTATATACTGGATATTGCGATAAGCGTCTTGCTTAAATTGTTTTTCGTGTTTCTTGATATAATCTTGTATCTCGCTATCGGTTACCTTTACGCTTTTATCATCGATAGAGCTGTATTGCAACGCTACATAGCTGATATCGGCGAGGTCTTTTTCCTGATGGTATTCCATTTCGGCTTCGGTATTGGTAACGCCGAGACCTGCGCGGATAAGGCTGAAATACATTCGCTGTTTAGCATCTTCGATAATAGCATCTTCTTGCATTTTCCACTGAGCATAGGCTTGTGGATTGGTGTTTTTGAGGGTAGCCAAATAGTTGGTGAATTTATTTGCGTCGAACACTCCGTACTCATTCACAAACTGAGGATTTTGAGCGAGCGGTGTTTTAGCAAGAATTGCTAAAATCTGGTCTTTTTCTACACTGAGACCTAATTTTTCGATTTGTTGGTTGAGTAGGATTTGTTGGACGTTTTGTTCCCAGACGTATTTAGCGGCTTCGATGCTAGATACTTGTCCGTTAGCTTGACGGGTAGCATTTTCCACTTGCTGACGGAATGCATCGATAGGTACCTCTTCGCCATTTACGCTACCTATTTCGTTGGGTGTATGGTTGCTAAAGCGCCCTTTACCTATGAAGTCGGAGATGATGAAAGCGAAGAGGGCGAGCCCAATAATCGCGATAAGGAATACGGTTTTACTTCTAATCTTTTCGAGTACTGCCATTGTTTATAAATCGTTTATAAAAGTATAATGTGAATCAGGTTGGATTAAGGAATGTTTAAATGTTTCATTAAAAGCCCCCGTTCCCCCAAAGGGGGACAAGCTACAAAGTACAACTCTCAATAAAACAATATGCCATTTTTTAACCCTTGATTCATTTATAAAATTGTTTGGTGTTATTAATCAAACGGCAAAAGTAATGCTTTTTGTGGAAATGCAAAAATAATTCTGAAAATTATTTAAGTAAAAGGTAAAAGGTAAAAGGTAAAAGGCTGTTGATTAAATGGTTAGTGGTTAATGGTTAATTGATAAATTAGAAAATTTGGGAATTAGAAAATGAGGTGCGAGTTTGAGTTAGAGGAATGAGGCTGTGCCTCAGAAAT
>NZ_KB291497.1:0-11624 GCF_000318315.2 Capnocytophaga sp. oral taxon 324 str. F0483
CAATTTGTCCGACAAGTCAGACCCGTCAAAAAACTTTTTTTATCACTACCCATTTGCTAATTTTCTAATTCTCTAATTTTCTATTGCCCGTCGTGCTACAACCTTTGCCAAAGTTAATGTTCCAAAAAGTTACTTCACAAGGCACAGCCTCATTCCTCTAACTCAAGCTCGTACCCCATTTACTAATTCTCTAATTTTCTCATTCTCTCATTGGTATTATTGGCATTACCTTTCATTTATATCATCAATTACGTCCTATTGAAGTCTTTTTTGTATTTTTGCAACGCTATTTATAGAAGAAATATGTACGATAAAGTCCGAGCCATAGTTATTTCAAGCCTCAAATACAGTGATAACAGTCTTATAGTGAAGTGTTTTACTCAAACGATGGGTACTCGTAGTTATTTGTTACAAGGCGTTTTAGCACAGAAGAAAGGGAACTTAAAAACAGCCCTTTTTCAGCCTTTTATGCTGTTAGAACTGGTGGCTACCCATAAAAATAACGGTACGTTAGGACGTGTAAAGGAAGCTAAGATAGCAGCCCCTTATTACTCGTTACATACTGATATGTATAAGAGTGCTGTAAGTATGTTTCTTTCTGAAGTATGTGCTTTTGTTTGCACATCTGAAGCTCCCGATGAAGAAATGTTTTTGTTTTTAGAACAGAAGCTCCTCTTTTTTGATAGAAACGACTTCTCTGCCAATTTTCACTTAAAGTTTCTACTTGATATCACTCGCTATCTCGGCTTTTACCCCGATACCACTCACGAGCATTTGCCCTCCTTTTCGTTGGAAGACGGCATTTTCAGTACTACCGATGAAAGCAAATACACCATTACAGGCGCTACCTTGTTGCTATTCAAAGCCCTCCTACACACCGATTATCCTCAGTTATCAACCGTTAAAAGCAATAAGAACGAGCGCAATGCATTGCTTTTTCAACTGCTTAAATACTACGAATGGCACTTCCCCAATTTTAGACAAATAAAATCATTAGAGGTGCTACAAACGCTCTTTTAGCTCTATTTTAACATAATACGATACTGTTTTTTACTCCCACACTTAGCTAAAGTTTTAAACTTAGCCAAAGTTAATCATAACTAACAGTCTGTTAGATTTCTTATCTCAAACTTACACTAATAAAAAAACTCCAAGTAAAATCTTTTTTACTTGGAGTTTCTTGCGTTTATGAATTTATTGGAACAAAAATATTAAATGTCGATAGCTTCACCATAAGCAGCTGCTACTGCTTCTTTTACACCTTCGCTCATTGTAGGGTGTGGGTGCACCGCTTTGATGATTTCGTGTCCTGTAGTTTCCAATTTACGAGCTACTACCGCTTCAGCAATCATATCGGTAACGCCGGCGCCAATCATATGGCAACCTAACCATTCGCCATATTTAGCATCAAAGATTACTTTTATGAAACCTTCAGTAGTACCCGCTGCATTTGCTTTTCCTGAGGCAGTGAATGGGAACTTACCTACTTTTATTTCATAGCCTTTTTCTTTAGCTTGTTTTTCGGTCAGACCTACTGAAGCAATTTCAGGAGTGCAGTAAGTACAACCAGGAATATTACCATAGTTAAGTGGTTCTACGTGCATTCCTTTAATCTTTTCAACGCAAATAATACCTTCTGCTGAAGCTACGTGTGCTAAGGCTTGACCAGGAACTACGTCACCAATAGCGTAATAACCAGGAACATTAGTTTGGTAGAACTCGTTTACTTGAATTTTATCGCGCTCAGTTTTAATACCTACCGCTTCTAAACCGATATTTTCAATATTTGTTTTGATACCTACTGCTGAAAGCAAGATATCAGCTTCTAAAACTTCTTCGCCTTTGGCTGTTTTCACAAATGCTTTTACGCCTTTGCCAGAAGTATCTACTTTGGTTACCTCAGCCGAAGTCATAATATTGATACCTGATTTTGTAAGGCTTTTTTCTAATTGTTTAGAGATATCTTCATCTTCCACAGGAACAATGTTAGGCATAAACTCTACGATGGTTACTTCAGTACCCATAGCGTTATAGAAGTAAGCAAACTCAATACCGATAGCCCCACTACCTACCACAATCATTTTCTTAGGTTGCTCAGGGAGTGTAAGTGCTTGGCGGTAACCGATAATTTTCTTGCCGTCTTGAGGTAAAGCAGGCAACTCGCGTGAACGTGCTCCAGTAGCAATAATAATGTGGTCAGCACTGTATTCAGTTACTTTGCCATCTTTATCTTTTACGTCTACTTTCTTGCCAGCTTTTAGGGTACCATAGCCCATTATCACATCTATTTTGTTCTTTTTCATCAAGAACTGCACCCCTTTGCTCATTGTAGCAGCTACCTCGCGACTACGTTTGATAACCGCATAAAAATCTTTGTCAAAAGACTCTTTTTTTACGGTGATACCATAGTTCTCAGCGTGCTTTAGGTATTCAAACACTTGCGCTGATTTTAACAAAGCTTTCGTAGGAATACAACCCCAGTTCAAACAAATACCACCGAGGTTTTCTTTTTCAATAACAGCGGTTTTAAACCCTAATTGAGAAGCGCGAATGGCAGTAACATACCCACCAGGACCACTTCCTAATACAATAACGTCGTATTTACTCATTTCTTTTAAAATTTATCAAGTTTGATATTAGGCTACAAAGTTACGAATAATATTTTGAATAAAAACTATTTTAATCACTTTTTTATTTATATGTAATTTTATATGTTTGAATAATAGCTATTTAAATCCTGATTGTCCGAAGTAAATCTCATTTACTTTATTGAAGTCTAAAAATCATAAAAACTCTAAAATCATTGCGTTTTTTCCAAAGTTTTATTACCTTAAAAAAGCAATTAATATTCAGTTTTCTAAGATTATAGCTTTGTCTTAGCTTCAGTTTAGCTTCGTTCATTGTTCGTTTTTTGTTCGTTCATTGTTCGTCATTTGTTCGTTCATTGTTCGTTTTTTGTTCGTTCATTCATTATTTGTCTTTTCATTATCTGCCTGTCATGCTACGACTGCCCGTGCGGCTCGCACCGTCTTTTGTTCGTTCATTCATTATTTGTCTTTTGATTATCTGCCTGTCGTGCTACGACTGCCTGTGTGACTCACACCGTCATTTGTTTGTTCATTCTTTTCCTAAAAATCGGAGTTTTTCACCATTTGTTTAATTCAAAATGAAGAGAGTAAGAGGGGGCATAGCTATATATTTTTAGTGAGAAGTTCTACAATCTTGTTGTTCGGGAAAAACTCTTTTAATACTACTTTCAGTACCGTATAGGCGGGAATAGCCACTACCATTCCTGTTATCCCGAAAAGCGTACCACTGATAAGGGTAATGAGGAAAATCTCTAAGGCTGTAGATTTTACTGAATTAGAGAAAATAAGCGGTTGAGAGAAGAAATTATCAATAAACTGACCTATTATAAACCCTATCAACACATAGATAGTAGTAGGCAGACTTACCGTCATAAAATCGTTTTGTAGGTTGCTACTCATTGTGAGCAAAGCCATTAGTATAAAACCTATCATCGGACCTATATAAGGAATAAGGTTCAGTAAAGCACATAAAAGGGCTATGATAAAGGCATTTTCTACCCCGAAAATAAGCAATACTATGGTGTAAATTATAAAAAGAATAGTAAGCTGTAGCATTAATCCTACAAAATAACGCGACAATAAGTTGTTTATTTTGAAAATAGAGGTTTTAAGTTTGCGTTTGCGTTTAGGAGAGAAAATAGAAAGTAATGCGATAAGTATTCTGTCACCGTCTTTCATAAAGAAGAAGGTAATAAAAAGTACCGAGAAGAATCCTACCCCAAAACTACTGATAAACGAGATAAAAGAGTTTAGGAAGTTAGGAATATCGATAAAATTCAACATCTCTTGTACTCCAAAAGAGTAATCTTCTCTCTGAAGTCCAACCTTACTAAGAGTTTGGTGGAGGAGGGCGTCGAGGTTGTCCTTCAGCAAGTCTATATTAAGGCTTGAGAGGTTCTTACCTTGCGAAATAAGCAAAGGGATAAATAAACTGAATACCCCAAGGCTCAATACCACGAACAATAACATTGTAAGAACCACACATAAGGTTCGGTTTTTTATCTTCAGCCTTTTATAAAAAAACTGTATAAGAGGTTTGCCCATCAATGTCAGAACCAACGATACAATGAGGTAAATGATAATAGATTGCAGTAAGTAAAGAGTGTAGAGCCCTAACGCTACCAATACAATAATCCCTACGGCACGCAATATACCATTTGCTATTTCTTTTGAGTTCATAAACGGTTTTTATATTTTACAAATATCTCTTTCTTTTCTATTTCTAATTTTCTAAGTTTACTCAGTTCTAAAAAGTCTTTTTCTCTATCAATACCTACGAACTTTCGTCCTTGTAAATTAGCAGCAATACCTGTAGTAGAGCTACCTGTAAAAGGATCTAATATCCAAGCATTAGGTTTGGTAGAAGCTAAAATAAGCCTTGTAAGTACTGATAAGGGTTTTTGAGTAGGGTGTTTACCACACGACTTTTCCCAAGGAGCAATAGCAGGGAAACGCCATACATCTTTCATTTGCTTATTACTATTCAGTTCTTTCATTAGTTCGTAATTGAAGTAATGAGGCGTTTTTTCTTCTTTTCTTGCCCAAATGATTTGCTCTGTAGAATGAGTAAAGTACCTACAAGAGAAGTTAGGAGGAGGATTAGTTTTCTCCCAAGTAATAATATTAAGTATTTTAAAGCCTAATTCAGTAAGTATTTGTCCTATTGAAAAGATGTTATGCATTGTACCACTAATCCAAATAGTAGCATCTTCTTTCATCACTTCGCGTACTAAAGTAAGCCATTGCCTATTAAAATCATTTATAAAAGCTATTCCTTTTGGTTTATCCCAATCTCCTTTATTAACACTTACAATCTCACCATTATTTACAGTAAGCCCTCCGTTTGATAAAAAGTAAGGAGGGTCAGCAAAAACCATATCAAACTTACGATGAAACTGTGGTAACAGCTCCATCGTATCTCCGTGAAGGAGGTAGAAGGATTTGTCTTGGGATTTGAAATAGGGGTTAAGCATTATTCAGGAACAGGTAAGCCTAATTTTATTAATGGAATATACTCAAAGAAATAATAACAATGTACACTATGAATATAGTCTAAAACATCTTTGTATTCAGGCTTTCTAAACCAATCACTTAATAAATAAATATATTCTACTTCTATATTTGCTTTTGATAAAAGTTTTTGGTATTGTTTTCTTTTAAAATCACAAGTTTGCAATTTTTCATCTACTGACCCTGCTACTTGTTGGAATTTGCATTCAATTATGAATAATGTATTTGCTATGATTACAAATATACTATCATCAGGTAACAACCTCTTAGATATTAATTGTTTCCAATCAATATCTAACTCTTCAAGAAATTTATAAAAACCGTATTTTTTAAAAATTCTTCCAACAAGTTCTGCCTTGTAAAAAACATTATTTTCTTTTACTTCATAGTCATTTTGGGAGTTTAAAAATTCTGCTAAATCAGTTTTACCTTCAAAAACTAAACCTGTTTTTGTATTTCCTCCTCCTTTTCCTCCGTAAATCATATATTTAAAAAATTATTAGTATAGTTGTTAATTAATAATTCATTTAATGCCCCTCGTTTTTCAGGATTGGCATTGATATTTCTTTTGGCTAATACGCGCTTTATTGTAAAGTCTACATATAGATCATCAAAGAAATGGTTGTTTTCGTCTTTTCCTTTTACATCTGAATTGCTCAGTATCCAATAGTGATTCAAGTTATTGAGTTTATGGCAAAAATCTCTTAAGCGAATTTGTTCGTTATCGTCAAAACTATCTTTTGCATAAGCATTGAAGTTTGAGGTTCCGCTCAAAGGTTTATAGGGAGGGTCGAAATAAAATAAAGTATTGCCTTTGGTATAATGAATAGTCTGCTCAAAGTCCCCACAAATAATTTCTACCTTTTGCAAAGCCTTGCTTACTGCTAAAATATTCTCTTTATCACAAATCATAGGACGCTTATAACTACCAATGGGTACATTGAACTCATTTTTGTTATTCACACGATATAAACCATTAAAACAAGTACGATTTAAGAATATAAATAATGCTGATTGCATTACTTTTTCCTCACTTCGGCTATTGAATAGGGCTCTTTTTTGGTAATAGTATGCCTTTTTAGCCTCTTGTTGCTCTTCTAAAGCGTGATATTCTATTTGCAGACTATTAAGAATAGCAATTAGCTGTTCAGGATTTTCAGTAATGGTTCTATAAGTATCTATCAAATCTTTGTTAATATCATTGATAACTGCTTTTTTCATATTAGGAAACTCACTGAGCAACCAAAATAACACAGCGCCACTCCCTACAAAAGGTTCTATGTAGGTGAATTTCTCTTTAAAAACAATTTTGGGTAAGTTGTTTTTAATCTGTTCTATGAGTTGTGTTTTGCCTCCTGCCCATTTCAAAAAAGGCTTGGCAATATAATTTATATTTTCTCTCATTCCTAATATATTTAGTCATTAGTTTTTTTGACGACTAATCAACCAAAAATCTAATAATACGATTGCGGTCATAGCCTCGACGATAGGTACTGCACGAGGTACTACACAAGGGTCGTGTCTGCCTTTACCTTGCATTGTTACGATGTTGCCGTGTGTATCGAGTGCGGGTTGCTCTTGCATAAGGGTAGCTACGGGCTTAAAAGCTACTCTAAAATAAATATCCATACCATTGCTGATACCGCCTTGTATCCCGCCTGAATAGTTGGTTTGGGTAGTGCCATCAGGGTTAAAAAGGTCGTTGTGCTGGCTACCGCGCATTGCAGTACCTGCAAAACCACTGCCGTATTCAAAGCCTTTAACCGCATTGATAGAGAGCATTGCTTTGCCAAGCTGTGCGTGGAGCTTATCGAATACAGGTTCACCTAAACCTACGGGTACTCCTTTTACTACACAACTTACTACCCCACCTATGGTGTCACCCTCCTTACGAATGGCTTTAATGTAGGCTTCCATTTGTTCCGCTAAGGTAGGGTCGGGACAGCGTACAGCATTAGTTTCGGCTATTGCCAAATCGAGTTCGGTATAGGGTTTGGTAAGGGTAAGCTCACCTACACTTGATACATAAGCGGTAATTTGTACACCTTTCAGTACCTGTTTTGCAATAGCTCCTGCTACTACCCGACAAGCAGTTTCACGCGCTGACGAGCGACCGCCTCCACGATAGTCACGTATACCATATTTCTGTTGATATACATAATCGGCGTGGCTGGGACGATACACTTCAGCAATATGGGCATAGTCAGCCGAATGCTGGTTCTCGTTCTCAATGATAAAACCAATAGGTGTACCAGTGGTTTTACCGTTTAAAATACCCGAAAGAAAGCGTACCTTGTCGCCCTCTTTGCGTTGCGTAACAATAGCTGACTGCCCTGGTTTTCGACGGTCAAGTTCGTGCTGTATGGCTTTAAAGTCTAAGGTCATATTAGGTGGACAGCCGTCTATAATTCCTCCTAAGGCTTCGCCGTGCGATTCGCCAAAGGTGGTGAGCCTAAAGAGTGTACCTATACTATTTCCAGCCATTATAATTCTTTCATTTTGGTTACTAAGGTCTCCATAAACTTGCTGATAGGTGTCTTTACCATCATTGCCATTACGGGGTTGAAGTTGCCCTCGAAAAGTAGTTGTACCTCACTCTCATTGTTCGATACTTCCGTAATATTGGCAGTAAGCTGAAAAGGAATCTTACCTTTTGCTTCACCTAATACCAACTGACTGCTGGGAGTACTACTTTTCTTTTCTAAAGAAATTTCAGGCATTCCTTTTAGAGCAAACACAAAGGAATGCTCGCTGAGCATTTGGAACTTACTAATATTATCGGGCATCAGTCGTTCAAAATTAACTACATTTTCTAAGATCGCAAAGAGGTCTTTAGCACTTTTCTCTACAATTGTTTTTTTACTTTCTAAGTTCAAAATAATGATTAATGTTTAATGATAAATGGTTAATTATTTTTACTTAACTAAAACTGTTTCCCAGCCGTCGTATTCGCCGTGAGTATCGAGAGCGAGGTCTATCAAGTCCCACGTATCGGGGTCGATGTTGTCTACACTATTTACTTTACTGAGGATAAGGCGGTAACCTAAATCTTCATTAGGGTCTTCACCCTCTTCGGGCTCTATTTTACCCCTGTTATATACTGAAAAACCTAAGGTTTCAGCTTTTACAATAGCACTATTCATATCCTTTTCAGTTTGGAAATACAACCAGTGTTCAATAGGGCGCTCTTGGTCGGTGTGGTCGCCTGCTTCTTCACAATGTTCTTGCAAATTACTATTGTGAATGCTTTGCATTTCGTAGATATTAGGGAAAAGAAATTCAAAGTAAATCTTCCAATCAGTATCGTCAGTAGTTTTGATTTGAGTGCTATAATCAGGGTGTTTGGTTACTACTGATTGCAAGCGTTTTTCTAAATCAGAAGTATTTTCGGTATAAAAATACCACGTAATAGTGCCTTGATAAGTGACAATACCGGCTAAGATATCACTTTCATTAAGCAAAGGCATTACTTCTTCATCTTCTATCGTATAGAGGAAGTCACGTTCTCGGTTATTTGAAAAACCGTTTTCATCAGGTTCTTTTAGCTCAAAAGTAAGGCGTACGCTTTGAGGGTATTGGGTGATAGGAGCAATTTCCTCTAATCCTAAATTGAGGCGGAACACAGCGGGGTTGTCTTCTAATCTGCCGATATAGACAGTCCAGTTTTCTGGAATTTGAATATTTTGCATATCATTTGTTATTAAAAAATAGGATTTAAGGGCTCTTTACATTCTTCTGTCCCATCTATTCTTATCAAAGTTGTGCTTTTTCCAGTACAACATAATTAGGAAGCCTATGAGAGCCCCTCCTACGTGTGCAAAGTGAGCGATATTGCCACCGAAAATAGTAATTCCTCCCACAAATCCCATTATTAAGTCTAAGGCTACAAGTAAAGGGATAAAATAACGAGCCGCTATAGGGTAGGGGATAAAGAACAACATCAGTTTAGCATCGGGGAAGAACATTCCAAAAGCTACTAATATACCATAAATAGCACCTGAAGCGCCTACGGTAGTAGATCTAAGTACATCATACATACTTTGGAAGGTGCTGTGATTGATGATATTGCCCCAATTAGGATTGTATTTTCCTTCTGCAATAATTTCTAAAACTTCATTAGCAGGCACACCAGCTTCCGCTAAAGCATTGACAGCTTGATGTACATAGTAGTAATTTACTCCCGTATGAAGCAAAGCCGCTCCTATGCCACAAGAGAAATAGAAGAATAGAAACTTATTGCGCCCCCATATATTTTCTAAAGGTGTGCCGAATGCCCATAAGGCGTACATATTAAAGAGCAGGTGTGTAAAATCAGCGTGCATAAACATATAGCTGATATATTGCCACCAGTGAAAAGAAGGAGTTTCAAAATGGTGTAAGGCAAAAGTGCCGACTATATTTATTTGAGGTAAAAATAGTCCTTTTTCATTCAATGCGGTAAGTATTAATACTATCGTATTGATAATAATCAGATGTAGTACTGTTTTAGATATTCTGTCCATTTTAGTCTTTAGTTATTAGTTGTTAGAGATTGGTTAATTAGCAATGTTCATAATGCTTATATTGCCTATCCAACTCGCATTTAAAATAGGTTTTCTATTTCATTTACTGAAAGGTTGTAATAAATTCGCTTTCCAAAAGGCGAAATTAATACTTCTTGACAACTAAACAAATTATTTATCAAAGTTTCTTGTTCTTCCTCACTGAGTACCTGTCCGGTTTTTACAGCTAAGCTCTTGCATAAAGCTTTAGCAAAGGCTTCTTTCTGAGTGTTTTCGGTAGAGGGTAATGCCTCGATATGCTGTTGCAAGAGTTCGTTGAAAATATTAGGAATCTCACTATCGGTAAGGTGCAGAGGAATCCCACTTACTACAATCTTGTCGGTTTCTATGGTAAACATAAAGCCACTGCACTCAAAGAGCTCGCGCAGTTGTGCAATCACTTCCAATTCGTGTGGTGCAAAAGGCAGTTCGTAGGGGAACATCAGTTGCTGACTTGCACTATGTGTGGATTCCAGATGCTTCATAAAATCTTCGTACAAGATGCGTTGGTGCGCCCTGTTGATATTGATGATGATAAGCTCTCCTTCCAAAGTAGTTATGAGGTATTTCTTTGCCAAAGCAATGATTTTCTTACCTTGGCTTCGTGTAGGTTCGGTTTCAAAGAGCGAACTCACGATAGTTTCAGGGGTTGAGGTATTGATGGAAGATTCAATGCCCGTGTACAAACTCTCCCACGTAGGTGCTTTTTTGCTGTAAGAGCCGAAATTACTATGGCTATCGCTTCCACTGCTTCGGCTTACATATTCTTCTTTAAATGGGTTGAAATTGGGGTCTACTTCTATCTTAGGAAACTCTGGGGTTTTATCCTTGTAGTTATAAGGAATATCGAAAGTAGGGTCTTTGCTAAAATCGAGCGTAGGAGCAATATTAAACTGACCCAAACTGTGTTTTACTGCCGACTTCAGTAGGGCATAAATACTATGCTCTTCTTCAAACTTAATTTCGGTTTTCGTAGGGTGAATATTGATGTCGATAGTTGTGGGGTCTACTTCTAAACTGATGACATACTCCGCCTTCTGGTCGGTGTGGATAAGACCTTCGTAAGCCGAGGCAATTGCGTGGTTGAGGTATTGATTTTTCACGAACCTATGATTGACCATCAAAAACTGCAAGTTTTTAGTCTTTGCTAAATACTCAGGTTTCACGATAAATCCGCTAATTTGCACCAAAGGTGTATCTTCGGCGATGATAGGCACTAACTTTTCATTGGTTTTGCTTCCAAAAAGATGTACAATGCGTTGGCGGAAATTGGTAGCTGGCAGGTTGAACAGCTCGTTGCCATTGTTGTACAAAAAGAAATGAATTGCAGGGTGTGCCAAGGCAACACGGTGAAACTCATCGAGTATATGACGGAATTCCACCGTATCCGATTTTAGAAAGTTGCGACGCGCTGGAATGTTGAAAAAGAGGTTCTTCATCGCAATGCTCGTACCGGTAGGGCATACGCAGGGCTCTTGGCGCGTAATCTTACTGCCTTCGATGTGTATTTCGGTACCTAACTCGTCCTCTGGGCGCTTGGTTTGCATCTCTACGTGCGCAATTGCCACTATGGAGGCAAGGGCTTCCCCGCGGAAACCTTTAGTTTGCAAATGGAAAAGGTCTTCTGCTTTTTGTATTTTGGAGGTGGCGTGACGCTCGAAAGCCATACGCGCATCGGTAGTACTCATTCCCACACCGTTGTCAATCACCTGCACGAGGGTCTTGCCTGCGTCTTTGATGAGCAGTTTTATTTCGGTAGCACCGGCATCGATAGCATTCTCCATCAGCTCTTTGACTGCTGAGGCGGGACGCTGAATCACTTCGCCAGCGGCTATCTGGTTAGCTACGTGATCGGGGAGTAATTTTATAATATCTGACATTCTATCTATTTAGGTAAAAGGTAAAAGATAAAAGGTAAAAAGTGCGAGGTCGTAGCACGACGGGCAGTGTGAGCCACACAGGCAGGTGCGAGCCGCACGGGCAG
>NZ_KB291498.1:0-971 GCF_000318315.2 Capnocytophaga sp. oral taxon 324 str. F0483
GTTCCGTCTGAGCGCATCAAACTGGCTCCTACACTACTACTCCCTCCTTTATATGAACCTCCACCTGTATAAGAGTGATGATCTTCTTTAGAATCAGGGTCGGGAAAACCATTATTATTAGGTGTATAAGGGGTGTAAGACGGATAAGGAGTGTAAGAATTATTAATACGCTTTTTACGCTTTCCATAAACTGTTACTTCTTCTAATGGAATAGGATTGTCATCTGAACCTAATCCACCACCGTCACTATTAGCACAATCACAGTCGCCCTCTCCATATTCAGTTTCACATTCACATCGAATAGCAAAATGATGGTGACCATCTCCTTTTCTACCTGCCTGTGCTGCCTCCGTATCCACTACAAGTCTATACCTTCCTTTGTATTTAGGTACCAACTCGTGGGTAATAACCCCCTCTTTCATTCGGTAGGCAGAAATAAATTTTCCTTTGGGGGTAAACAAGTAGAAGTCAGCATTTACAATGCGGTTATCGCTCGTAAGGCTATCTACCTTAGTAACAAAAAGGGTTTGTTCGGTAATGCCATCTTTCTTCAAAAAAAGTATTTCGGCACTTAAGTCACTACCTACTATAGTTACCGGTATTTTAGAATAAGCATCGCCTACGAGCGTTTGTGTTTGCACAAAATACCGCCAATCGGTTTCTAATTCAATAAGCGGGTACTTCCTACGGCTTACGCTGTTAGCAGTGCGTTTCTGGTTTTCCGAAGCCTCAAAAAGACTCTTGGCTTCGTTTAAGCTCACTACCGCTTGTGGGTCTACGGTAGGAACAGGGTCTTGTTGTGGTGCCTCAGAGGCATCTTCACGTTGGCAATAAGTAAGCGCAAGGGCTACCAAAGCCAACATTCCAAATTTGAAAGTTCTTTTTCTCATAGTTTATTTATTTTTATTTTTGCCCCAAAAGTATAATGTATTTCTTTAAAAGTCAATAGGCAAAAGTAAATTTTAACATTT
>NZ_KB291499.1:0-41720 GCF_000318315.2 Capnocytophaga sp. oral taxon 324 str. F0483
AACCGTTAGGTATGTTAAAGGTATCGTCTTGTACTACTAAAGGAGTTACTCCTAAATGAATAGTAGAAGTACCTGTTTTTGTGTTACCAAAAGTGTCTTTGGCTACAAAAGTAACTGTAATAATACCGCCAGGTACTGTACAAAGGTCAGCTGGAGCATTATAGTTATTTGTAATAGTAGCTATTGCACCACAAGCATCGGTGGCGGTAGTTGTGCCGAGCCAATTGTTGATAGCCGTAGTAGCCGTAGTTGAGTTGCACACTATATTTAAAGGAGTAGGTGCTGTGAAAGTAGGAGCAGTAGTATCGTCTACTGTTAAGGTAACGGTTACGATGCCGCTAGTACAGCCCGCAGTGCTAAGAGCGCGTACATAAGCCGTTTGGGTAGTGCGAGTGGTTACGTGAGTATTGATAACAGGTGCCGTAGTGCTTGAAACAGTAGCTGCAGGGGCAGTGTACCAAAGCAAGGTAGTACCCGTAGGGGCAGTTACATAGTTAGCAAACGATACTGTATTGTTAGTTGCTGTTGGACAAAGAGTTTTACTGCCGGTAATAAGGGTAGGTAAGGCTACAGAAGGCAATTTGGTAAGCGTTGCTTCTTGAGAAGTAGCTGTAACTACGATGCCTTGTGCAAACTGGTAACTATACACAACTCTATATTTATAGTTAGTAGTTCCAGCTATTGTTAAAGAGGCAGTTCCTCCACTTGCGATAGATCCCGTAGAAGCAGGGATATCTGTCCAAGTTGTTCCATTACTACTTTGTTGCCATTTGTACTGAATATCACCTGTAGTATCTTTCAATTGAGCTTTAGAAGTGAAAGTAGCCATCTTATCAGCACAAATAGTTTGGCTTTGTGGTTGTGTAGTGATACTAATAGTCTCGGCAGGTGTGATAGAAGCAGGACAAAGTTCTACTAATACCCCTGAAGAACCTGGGTGAATGTCTTCTACTATTAATTGAGTAAAAGGAGTATTAGAGGTTACGCGCACCGCCACATCGGTTATAATACGATCCTGTGAAGTAACTTCTCCAGTATTACTTAAGGTAGCTCCCGCTTGTCCCTTTCCTTCGGCACAATCGTACACTTTAGTAAAAGTAGGTGTACCATTGTTAATTGAAAGTTTTACTTTATCATATTTCGTATTTGAACTACCCATTACCATTAGCCATACCTCTGCGCTGGTAACCGGCTGACTAAAAGTGTAAATTACTTTAGGGCTAAAGTTAGGTTTCGTATGTATAATTGTATAATTGTGATAAGGAGTTCCACTGCAGTAACCATCATTATCTATAGTGCCATATACTAAAATAGTTGCTGAAGGTTTTGAATAGGTACGTGTTACCGTAACACCATTCATTACCGCTGTTCGTCCGTTAGGAGAAGAGGTAGGGAACTGAGGAGCAGGTTTAGTGGTACATTTAGCAGTAGTTGCTAATATACCGCCACTCTTGTCGGTATAGTTTTGCTCACAAGCGCCTAATTTTACTTTGGTAACATTGAGAATGGTTGTTTGGTTTACGGTGCGAGAAGGCAACGTATAGGTACCACTTGAGTTGAGCGTTACCACCTGTGTACCTGTACCATTGATATTGTAGGTTACTTGTGCATTAGGAGTACCTTTGATTGTAAATACTACTGAAGCACTTTCTCCTTGCTTAAATGTTGCAGGAGTTGCTGTGATTTGAGTAACTTCGGGGGGAAAAAGCACTTCTACTTTAGCCACGGTACTTGTAGCTACACCACAACCATTACTTACCACTGCATAATAATACTTAATACCCGCCACTGTAGTTTGTGGTTTATAGGTTTGAGTAGTTGCTACCTGATTGCCACCCGTAGTACTATTTGTAGTATTTTCAAACCATTTATAGGAAAGAGTACCGGTAGTAGTGGTAGCATTTATATTAAGAGCGTTGGCGATAGTTGTATTTTTACAATAAACGACAGAAGCTACCGGTTGAGTAGTGATAGTAGGGGGATTAGGATTTGCCTCTATAGTTATAGGAACTATCTGAGTAAAAGGGCAACTCTTAGAGGTTTGTGTTACTAAAATATTGTCTACACAAAGGTCATTTCCGCCACCTAAGATACGAATTACGAATATCAGTTCTGTATCCGAAGCTCCTAAGTTAGCAGTTACACTCATTTGATGCCAACCATTCAAATTAGTAGTTCTTAGAGCTTGGTATTCATTTGACTTATATGCTGGAGTTTTGGCATTAAATGTAGCTTCTGAACGATAAACTTCAAGTACTAATTTAGGTATATAGCCTGCAAGAGCCGATACAGAAGGATTGATAGGGTTGTATACATAAGCTGAAAACTCCACTGGTAAGCCAGGAGTTACTTTTACTTTGCGTTTATAAACCGTTTTTGTTTCTCCAGGTGATGTTTGAAAAAGGTCTACATTATACCACAGAAACCTACCATTAGCATCTCCATCTTTATCGTTAGGCAATACCCAAGAGCTACTATAAGGAGTAGTACCAGCCATCATATCTGTTCTATTACCTATGGCATAGTAAGAATCCGCTACAGTTTTACTACGTGTAGCCCCATCTGGTCTTACTTGGTCTGCCCCATTCATCGGGTCAAAATAAATATTTTGGTTTACATAGAGACTTTTTACAGATTTAACGTTTCCTGTTTTCTTTCCAAAATCATCATAGAAGATAATAGCTTTGGTAGTAGGAGGTACTGTATAAGTTACTGAAATACTATGAACTCCAGTGGTAAGATTTGAAAAATGTGGATCTGTTTTCGTAACTCCTTTATAAGTATAACTATGCTGATAAGTAGGCTGGTCGTTGGTAAGGGTTACATTTCCTGTTCCATTACAGTTATAAATAATTTTAGAATTATAGGTAGGTGCAGTAGCCTTAGTAGGTACTGTAATAGGTAACGTATGATAATACTCAGTTCCTTTTTTTACTTGAACAGTATAATTCCCTGCTATAAGCCAAGCTTTATTGGTATTTACCCAGCCTCCTCCAAAATTGTATTGGTAACCTGATAGACTTTCGTCTACACTTACAGTTACCTCTGCCTTATTAACATTATTACCTATACCACAGCCTATTAATTGAGTAATTCCCACTTTGGGAGTACTTTGCGCATTCAGGTGGTTTACAGCAAATAAAAATGCTACCACAAAAATAATCCTATAAGCCATTTTCGCTATTAAATTATTCATCTTCTCTGTAAAAAACATCGTTAGTGATTTATTTTGGGTGCAAAATTAGTAAAGATTTTTTACATCTCTCTACACTAAGACAATAATTAACACAGTTTTAACAAACTTAGAGCTAAAAACAACTGTTTTTAATCCTTTTTAAATCTCTTTTTCTTTACACTTCCTACTCTTTACCTTTCTTTACTTGTGTAAAAAATAACACTGTTATATCTTCTGTTTCTGCTGTAATCTGTTTTCTCTTTCAAAGGGAGGTAGGAGCTATAAGAAACGCACCTGCCGAGAGGAAAAAAGATAGCTTCGCTACAAAGAGTCTCGCACAGATTTCACGGAACACACGGATTTTTTCACAGACAAATTTTAGATGCTATTCATTTTATCCACAGAATTTAGCAACAAGTTGCTTAGATTTCACAGAAGTATACTGTAAAAAGGAATTGTAAATCAGAATTATATATTGAACGGACATTAACTCTTAATTTCGTGTGTTTGCTCTATTTGCTAATTGTTTTGCTTGTTGTGTTACGACTTTTTTGTATCTTTGTCCCCTCATTTCACTGTTAAAACTATGTTTCAAGGAGTACTTCAAAAAATGCTTACCGAATGGGCAGACCCCATACGGTATTACTTGCCAATGGAAGGCGATTTTGTACTGATGAACCAACTCATCGGAAAGGATATAACACTCCAATTTGTGCGCTTTCAGTGTATGAATTGTGGGGAAAATAAGCCTATTTTCCGTCAGGGTTATTGCAAAGAGTGCTTTTTTGAAGTCCCTCAAACCGCCGATTGGGTGATGCACCCCGAACTTAGCAAAGCGCATTTAAACATCGAAGAGCGCGATTTGGGTTATGAGCAACAAATGCAGTTGCAACCGCATTATGTGTATCTTGCCAATTCCAGCGACGTAAAAGTGGGGGTAACACGCAAATCACAAGCTCCAACACGCTGGATCGACCAAGGGGCGCACGAAGCCCTTATACTTGCCGAAGTACCCAATCGCTATTTGGCAGGCATCGCCGAAGTCGCTCTTAAAGCTCATATAGCCGATAAAACTAATTGGCGCAAAATGCTCACCAACCAAATAACTCCCGTAGATTTACTGCGAGTAAAATTAGAGGTGCACGACTTTGTACCCGACCAAGTACAGCCCTACATCACCGAAGATATCACCCCTTTGCACATTCATTTTCCCGTAGAAAAATACCCTACCCAAGTACGCTCTCTGCAACTGGTGCAAACCCCTACTTATAGTGGTAAACTAATGGGCATCAAAGGGCAATACCTCATTTTTAGCGACAACACCGTCTTTAATGTGCGAGGTAACGAAGGACTGGTGATTAATTTACAAATTAGCTGATTTTTCAATTAATTTTTATACCTTTGCAAAAAAAGAATAATTATGTGTGTATTAGTATATCCAAAAGATGAAACCCAAAAAGCAGTGCTAACTTCGTTTTTAGAAGAAAAAAATATAGATTTTGACTATAATATTTCAGATAGTGAGACTTCTAATGAGTATTTGCAAGTGCTTTTGAAACGAGCTAATGAAATTACAGAAAATCCTGAACAAGCAGGAAAGGCTTTTGATGAATTTGATAAAAAAATGAGAGCAAGATATGGATTTTGAGCCAATGATTCATCGTCAAGCCGAAATAGACTTGGAAGAAATTGTAGTTTACTACAATAAAATAAGAGAAAATTTAGGATTTGAAGTATATGAGGAGATTTATAGCTATATACAAGAAATAAAAAGTCGCCCCTTTTCTTTTAGAAAAGAAATAGAACAAGTGCGGGTTTGCTTTACCAAAAGATTTCACTTTGGTATTTATTTTCTTATTGTAGAAGAATTGTCAAAAATTTGGATTATAGGAGTTATAAATGCTAAAGAAGACCCTAATAAATTATTGAGAAGACTTACTATTATCAATATTCCCCAAAAATGATTGATATCATAGACTTTGCCAAAGGTTGTAGCACGACGTGCAATTAGAACCTTTGGCAAAGTTTTTTATCTAATAAAAACAAGTGTATTTCCTTCTGAAAACTTTTCTGAGAACGCATATCCATCAGCGTTAAACCCTTTCAAATCTTCTACTGAGCGAATCTCATTTTCTGCCAAAAAGCGTACCATACGACCCCTCGCTTTCTTCGCATAAAAACTAACAACTTTTAGTGTATCTCCTTTATAATCTTTGAAGATAGGTGTAATCACGGGCACTTTTAGCTTTGTGGTATCAATCGCCTTAAAATATTCTTCACTGGCGAGATTGATAAACAATTCTCCTTCTTGCAATTCGTCGTTCAATGCCTGAGTGATTTTGTCTTTCCATAAAGCATATAGATTTGTAGCCTTCCCTATGGGTAGTTTGATGCTCATTTCCAACCGATAAGGTGCAATAAGGTCTAAGGGTTTAAGCAGTCCGTATAATCCCGAGAGAATACGCAAAGACCTTTGTAACTTGTCAATTTGCGTTTCAGAGAGTGAATAGGCATCGAGTCCCTCATACACATCGCCATTGTAAGCAAAGAGCGCCGGACGCGCATTTTGTGGGGTAAAAGGCAATGAGAGCTGTTGGTGTCGTTGCCAATTCAGGTCAGCGAGCTTTTGGGAGATATGCATCAGGTTTATAAGTTGCTTTGGAGAGAGTGCTTTAAGGGCAGTGCTTACCTCGCCAATTTCCTTTGGGAAAATAGCCGAAGAGTGTACGGTAGTAGGTAGGGCTGATGTTTCGTTAATGGTTTTGGCGGGAGAGATAACGATTTTCATAGTGATATATAATTAACGGGGCAAAGTTACAAAACAATTGACAATTCACAATTGATAATTGACAATTGATAATTGACAATTGAATAGGGGAGAGGCATTAGATAGACTTTAAACGGAACTATGATGGCTTTATAGTGGGGCTTCAGTGGGGCTTCAGTGGGTCTTCAGTGGCTCTACAGTGGGTCTACAGTGGGTCTACAGTGGCTCTACAGTGGCTCTACAACGAAGACTAACCAAAGATTAATAGAATACTAATAGAACTTACAATGTTGTTGCAATCAACTGTATCTCTCGTTCTGTGGGGTCGAACTTGCCCGACCTAAAATAATTAACTACTATCTTTTATTGTTATTTAAAAAGAAATGCTTATCTTTGCGCGAATAAACACCCGTGTAACTTACACTATGAAATACATTATTACCCTTATGGGATTATTTACTTTTGGAATGACTCACGCTCAGATTCAGCGTGTAGAACCGCCTTTTTGGTGGGAAGGAATGCACTACAGCCAAGTGCAGGTATTGCTCTATGGCAAAAATATCGCTCAGTACAATGTGGAGAGCGATTTGCCTATTGTAAACATACTGAAAACAGAAAACCCTAACTATCTGTTTGTAACCGTCGATACCAAAGATAAAAAAGCGGGCAACTATACCATTTCGCTATTGCAAAAGAAAAAGAAAGTGGGCAGTGTTCGCTACGAATTAAAAGCGCGTCGTGAGGGCTCGGCTTACCGCAAGAGTTTCGACAGCAGCGATGTGGTTTACCTGATTATGCCCGACCGCTTTGCTAATGGTAAACCCGACAACGATTCGCACCCCGCACTTACTGATAAGCTCAACCGCTCAGATTCTTTCGGTCGTCACGGGGGGGACATTCAGGGGATTATCGACCATTTGGATTATATACAATCCTTAGGTGCTACGGCTATATGGAGTACGCCCTTATGTGAGGACAACGAACCACAACATTCTTATCACACTTATGCCCAAACCGATGTGTACAAAATAGACCCGCGTTATGGTACTAATGAAGAGTACCGACAGCTCTCAGCGGCTTTGCACAAGCGCGGTATGAAGCTCATCAAAGATTATGTAACCAACCACTGGGGCAGTCAGCATTGGATGCTGAAAGACCTGCCTTGCTACGACTGGTTACACCAATTTCCTGGTTATGGACAGAGCTCTTTTAGGATAACTACTCAGATGGACAGCAATGCCTCGGAATGGGACAAAAAGTACTGCGAAAAAGGTTGGTTTGCACGCTCTTTGTCTGACCTCAATCAAGCGAACCCATTGGTACTAAACTACCTCACCCAGAACGCGATTTGGTGGATAGAATACGCCGACCTCGACGGTTTGCGTGTGGATACTTATCCGTATAACGACAAAGCAGGCATTGCCCAATGGACGAAAGCTATTACTGATGAATATCCTTATTTCAACATTATGGGCGAGGTATGGCTTACTCAGAGCGCACAAGTGTCGTATTGGCAAAAGGATAGCCCTATCAGTGCGATACAAAGCTATAACACTTACTTGCCTACGGTAATGGACTTCCCGCTCTTCGATGCAATAGGTGAGGCTTTCCGTACCACACCTTCGTGGGACAAAGGTATGATGCAACTCTACGACAACTTTGCGAACGACTTTCTGTATAAAGACATCAACAATCTGCTTATCTTTGCAGAAAATCACGATACGGCACGTATCAATCACGTATATCCTAAGATAGAGGATTATAAGATGATTATTACCTTGCTAGCAACGGCGCGTGGTATTCCGCAATTGTACTACGGTAGCGAGATAGCAATGACAGGCGACAAGAGTAAGGGCGATGGCGATATACGACAGGATTTCCCTGGTGGCTGGGCAGGCGATACGCAGAACGCTTTTAGCGCTTCGGGGCGTACGGCTACTCAGAAAGAGTATTACGATTTTACGGCTAAACTCTTCAATTGGCGTAAGGACAAAGCCGTAATTCACTACGGGAAGACCAAACAATACTTGCCTGAAAATGAAGTGTATGTCTATTTCCGTTACAACGATACCGAGACCGTAATGGTTATCCTCAACAACAGCGAAAAGAGCCAAACGCTCCACCTAAACCGCTTTGCCGAGAGTTTGGCGGGATTTTTGAGGGGGAAAGATATTATCTCGGGAAAAGAGGTCTCTCTGAGCGGTGACACTTTAGAAATATCTGCTAAAACTCCTATGCTCATTGAATTAAAATAACAAAGGTATATGATGAAAGAACCTATTAGTTTAGATACAGCATTACAGATTGTAGGCTCATTAAAAGTAAGGGCTATTAAAGAAAAATCTACTTTAACTAATTTGGTAGAGAAGGATGCGTTAGACCAAAAAATTAAAATGTATTTAAAGGAAGAAAAAATGCTATATGGTACTGATGATATGGCAAGGCTTTCTGTTATGGATAAAGTAGTACATTATTATAGTCCGCTAATAAAACAAATGAATGGAGTACTATAAAGTTGAGGATATTTTTGAAAGAGAGAAAACAGACCTTTTATCAGGTTTAAAATCTCAAGAAAATCCTATTGCCTTTATATTAGGAGGACAGCCTGCATCAGGAAAGAGTGGGCTAGCAAAAGCTATCCTAAGACAATTTCCTGACAAAGATTTTCTTTTTGTAAATGGAGATATTTACAGAGAGTTTCATCCTAAGGCTAATGAGCTTATAAAATATCCTGAGAGATACTCAACAGAGACGCAAATATTCTCTAACTTTTTTACAGAATCACTTATACAAGAGGCTATTATCCATAAATACAATATCATTGTAGAGGGTACTATGCGCAATCCTGAAGTACCTTTGCGTACGGCATTGTCTTTTAGAAAAAACGGTTTTAATGTGGAAGCTTTTGCGACTGCAGCTCCTGCACTCTTTACCGAATTAGGTTTTTATTTGCGCTATCAAGAAGAAAAAGATTTTCAAGGATATGGGCGATTGTCAGATAAAAATTCCCACGACAGAGCAGTAGAAGGCTTACTTCACTCATTAGACCGTTTGTACAACGAAAAGGCAGTAGATAAAATACATCTTTACAATTATCAAGCTGAAAAACATTTAGAAACTTTCTCATTGAGGGAACAGCAATGGGATATAAATATTTTGCCTTCTACAGAAGTTATAAAAGCAAGGAGACAACAATTTCAGGATAAGACACTTCGTTTGCAACTGATAGCACGAGCTTACTCTGTTATACCGCGAATGTCCCCACCTATAAAAGCTATAGTAGAAGCACTTATAGAGCAGTTAAAAGACTAAAGAATGAAAAACATCATTACAATAGGATTACTAATAGGGTGTGTTTTCTTTGGGAAAGCACAGAGCGAGGCGGATAAATGGCTAAAAGCAGTATCGGCACAACAAGGTATTGCCATTGAGTGGCAGGAGCGCAAAACCTCTTTTACCTCAGAGGGTATTCGCTCTTTTGTGGGTTACTACCAAGACAATTTTGTAGCGACCCTTTCGGTAGGAGGACAGAGTGTGTCGGGGAGTTTTCACTACCGAGATACATCGTATGAGATAAACGAGCAAAAAGGACAATTGGTCTTTTCGCCTAATAAAGATTTCCGATGTGGCACTACCGATACGCCTCATCCGCACCCAAGCCGTTCGACAGCACGTCCTGCGATATTAGCCGAAGAAACCGCTCCTACCATTGCTAACACACAAACACTAAGGGTATACCGCTTGGCAATGCATATCCCTTATAGCACCTTCAGCACAGAACACTTAGAGAAAAACATACAAAAAGTAAAAACGTTTTGGGCAGATACTGAAAACTTCTTGAATGAAGTGTACCTACGCGATTTGGGAGTGCGTTTTGAATTGGTAAACGATGAGCGTCTCATCATCAAAGACGAAAGCAAAGAGACTTTTGCAAGCTTTCGCAATGCCGATTACGTTAAGGATCATTCAACAAAGGTTATCAATGAACTTATAGGAGAAAATAGTTATGACGTGGGTATCTCTCTTGCATATACCGCTTCCTTAAAAAAAGGAGTAAGAGGATTGGCTTATCTTAAAGGTGTTTATCAGGCTAATACCAAAGCTGATGCCGTAGCAGTACTTACCAAAGAAGTCATAGCTCACGAGATAGGACACTTATTCGGTGGTAAACACACTTTTGGTAGCTATAAGGGCTCAGAAGCCTACGATAGTGAAAAGACGGAGTATGACAGAGGTACTTCGGTGATGAGCTATGGCAGTCCGCGTGACTTTTTCTCGCTGTCGAGCATTCAGCGCATACGGGAACTATTGACGAAAGTACCCGTGAAAGCTCACGACAAGACTTTCACTACTCAAGCTCCTCGCATAGACCACAGCAAGATTAAAAGTCATTATACTATCCCCAAGGGTACTTTCTTTCAATTCTATATCCCTGCAATCGACCCCGATAGTGCAGAACTGCTATACGCCGTAAACCAACACGATGTACGCAATGGTGCTGAATCCCCTATAACGCAATACATTATCTACAAACCTACTCCTGCTAACCCTGTAACTATCAAAACAGAGTATCACAAAGACTCAGGTAGTGTAATAGCCAATAGTGGCTTGGCACAACAAACTACGGGTACTTTTACCTTTTGGTTGGGAGTAAGCGATGCCTCACTCCAACCGTCAGCCGACTATATAGTACAATACGATTTGGCTGAAACCAAAGTAACGGTAAAAGACGGTACCCCGTTCAAAATTACGACTACCCCAAAAAACGAATACAAAGGAGGCGCTCAACTCACCCTTAGTTGGAACGTAGATAATACTATTTTCAAAGACACCAAAGTGCGTATCCTGCTCTCAGATGATTTAGGTAAGACGTTTAAACATATGGTAGTAGCAGAAACTGATAACAACGGCAGTAAAGAAATTACCTTGCCTAATATCAGCACTACCCAAGCCGTCTTAAAAGTAGAAGTAATCGATGGTTTAGCCTTTGACCTTACTAACTACAACCCTAAAAGCAGTGGTTTTACCATTGAAAAGAACCTCGCCCTTCCCGAACCTCTCCTTTGGGCATCACTTCCTAATCATCTTACCCTTTCTTGTGAACAATCTATTCCAGCAGTAACACTTCCTACTGTTACAGGTGGTTGTACTCCTGTGGTTACTTTTCAAAAAGAAGAACGCATCAAAGGTAATTGTGACTATACTTATACTCTCAAACGCATTTTTATAGCTACCGACACTTGTAACCAAACGCTTACTTATACTCAAACTATTAACGTAATAGATAAAACTCGCCCTACTTTTGTAGAGGCTTTACCCCAAAATATGAGTATTAAAGAAGGCGAAACAATCCCTACCCAAGTAACGCTCACCGCTACTGATAATTGTGGCACCGCTATTGTTACACCTTCTCATAAAGAAGTAAAAACTAATGGGAAAGTCTCTCAGCTTATCTATATGTGGGAAGCTAAAGATGCTTGTGGCAATGTTACTACCCACCAGCAAATTATTACTATTGTACCTAAAACAACTCCTATACCTCTCACTTGGGCAACACTTCCTAACAATATAACTGTTGATTGTGCCAAAGCTATTCCAGCTGTGCAAACCCCTACAACACAAGGAGGCTGTGCTAAGGTAGTGATTACTTGCGCCGATAAAGAACTCAACAAGCGATGCCTTAATAACTTCACGTTAGAGCGTACTTTTACCGCTTCCGATGGTTGCACAACTCTTACCCATACCCAGCTTATTACCGTAGCCGATACCACCCCACCTACTTTTGTAGGGACTTTACCTCAAGACCTCACGATTAAAGAAGGAACACCTGTCCCTCAACAACAGAGTATTTCAGCAGAAGATACTTGTGCAGGACAACCTACCGTTACAATGTCTCCAAAAGAAGAAACCCTCACTAACGGAAAGCTCTCTAAAGTTGTCTATAAGTGGGTAGCTCGTGATGTGTGTGGCAATGAAAGAGAGCATACGCAAACTATTATCATTACCCCAGTAATACCACAACCACCTACACCGCCAATAGTTCCTTCTGTTAAAGAAGTGGTGATTTACAATGCCGTTTCTACTGAAAAAGGCTCTGATAACTATTTCAGAATAGAAAATACAGATGAAAACCGACCTATTACCTTACTTATTTTTGATGAAATGGGCTTGAAAGTATATGAAAGTAACCATTATCAACAAAAAGGTGAATATTTTAGAGGCTATCCTAATGTAAGAGGAGTGATAGGTAGCAAACGCTTAGCAGGTACTTATTTCTATGTGGTTACCTACTATTTCAAAGGACAGCAAGAAACAAAAAAGGGATTCCTATATGTAAGATGACTTGTTAAATTTTGCTTGCTATTTGTTAATTGTTTTGTACCTTTGCGCCGTTTTTTTAAGCCAAACTAATGAAACATATACTACACTACTTACTTTGGCTATGCCTAAGCATAGAGGTAGCCAATGCACAAACTAATATCCAAAGTGTTATAGCTCTTTTTGCTGAAAAACCTTCTGTAGAATGGGCACCCCCTATTCCTAACTCACCTTCTATGCTCGTACAATGGCAAGCGCGAACTACTTCTAAGGAATTTCGCTCGTTTGTAGGCTACTACCAAGACCATTTTATGGGCGTCATCAGCTTTGACAAACAGCAGTTAAGCGGTGAAGTGTTTTACAGAGGAAACTCCTATGTGTTGGGTACTTCCCCCCAAGGAATGCTTACTGTTGAGGCAGTAACCGATGAGCACGATTGTGGTGCGAGTTCTTTGGGAAAACAAGCACTCAGTGCACGCAATTTCTTTCCCGAAAGCGATGAAGATAAGAATGACCCTCCTATCGAGCAACCAGAGATTTACAATTCACTTTATCCTAAAGCGCTCATTCACACTGATGGGGTGTTTAGACATTACCGCTTGGCAATACCAGTAGATTATAGTTATTACAACTCTAAGCGTTTCAATAGAGAGATAAATAAAATCAAAACGTTTTGGTATGCTACTATTACCTTTTTGAATGAGTTATATCGGAATGATGTAGGTGTAGATTTCACCTTAGTAGACGATGAAGCGCTTATCATCACTACCCCCGAAAAAGAAATGTTCCGCCGAGGAACTCCTGCTAATGATGTGGTGAATGACGGTACTATCACTCTCAACAAACGTTACGATAAAAACAAATACGATATAGCGGTGATTATCACCGATTATCGCGAGAACTACAACGGTTTAGCAGCGGTTTATGCGGCTTATGAACAACACCAAAAAGCCAATGCGGCAGCACGCCCCATAAAGCCTTCTACCATTGCCCACGAAATAGGACATATGTTTGGTGCAGACCATACATTTTCTA
Organism: Capnocytophaga sp. oral taxon 324 str. F0483; assembly: GCF_000318315.2. NCBI lineage: Bacteria > Pseudomonadati > Bacteroidota > Flavobacteriia > Flavobacteriales > Flavobacteriaceae > Capnocytophaga > Capnocytophaga sp. oral taxon 324. The sequence continues at coordinate 13,296 of NZ_KB291499.1, forward strand.
ACGGAGGACAGTATTCTAGCAAAACTGAAACTGGCTCGGGTCAATCGATTATGAGTTACGGTCACGAGCACCCTCGCGATTTCTTTTCGCTTATAAGTCTGCAAGAAATACGCAAATTCTTGGGTAACTCTATGGCTTATTACGCCGATGAAGCACGTACCCAAGAGGCAGGCAAGCGTGTAGAGGGAACAGGCTCTAATCTTGTTTATGGAGTAAAGAGTAACAACCGCCCCCCAGTGCTTGATAGAACGCACATTAAGAAAACCTATACTATCCCTGAAGAAACATATTTCCAATTCTACCTGAACGCTACCGACCCCGAAGGCGATGCGCTTACTTATATAGCTCACCCCGCTGATAGGCGTTTTCACTCTACCAAATCTAACGCTCGTTTTATGACCTACAAAGGAAAATCTGATGGTAATATATGCTTTGAAACCACTTGGTTTGAGAGTGAGCGCAATACCTTTGTACCTATAGGAGCTGCCGATTCTTACAAAAAAGGTACTTTCACCTTTTGGTTAGCTGCCGCCGATCATAACAAAGACAATAGCAACCACGTAGTGAAATACGATGTAGAAGAGGTACAAGTGAAAATAGTCAAAGGTAAACCTTTTGAAATACAAAATTTCGACAATGGTAGTTGGGAGCAGAACAAGACCTACAAAGGAGGTCAGACAATTTTGCTTCATTGGCAGGTAGACGAGGCTATTTTTACCAAAGATAGTAAGGTACGTATCCTTCTTTCAACCGACTTTGGTAAAACCTATAAGTATGTATTGAAAAAAGAAGTAGCTAATAATGGCACTTGCCAAGTAGAGCTTCCCAATATATCCGTAGGTACTACTCGCGGACATTTTGGCAAACAAAGAGGACAAGGCATCATCAAAATAGAAGTGATTGATGGCTTGGCTTATGCATTGTCTTGTACAAAGCCTTATCACGTAGGAGGTTTTATGATACAAAAAGACTCTACAAAACCTGAAACTACGCCAGAACCAGAACCTCAGCCCAACCCTCAGCCCAACCCTCAACCACAACCCAGTCCGTCAGACTCTTCTGACTCATCAATATTACCTAATGCAACAGCAATTATATACAATGCTGTCTCAACCACTAACCCCGAGAACTATTTTAAAATAGAAAATGCTGACGAAGATCGCCCTATCTCGGTGCTCATCTTCGATGAAATGGGACTCAAAGTATACGAGAACAATTATTACGGCAAAAACGGTGAAGTGTTTAGGGGCTACTCTAATCTAAAAACTATAAGTAACAAACCTCTTGCAGGTACTTATTTCTATATAGTTATTTATTATAAAGATGGTAACTTAGAAGAAAAGAAAGGATTCCTATATGTAAGATAATAGGAATTCTTACCTGTTAACTAATACTAACGACTAATAACTAACAACAAATGAAAATATCACGACTTTTACTACTCTGGTTCTTCGTAGCAGGAACCATAAATGCACAACAAAAAGCTACTGAGGTGATACGCCTTTTTGGTACAAACACCTCAGTACAATGGAATGTTCCTATCGAAGGAAAATCTATATCGCTCAACTGGCAAGCACGCCCCAATAGCCTTGCTCAAGAAGGTTTCCGCACTTTCGTTGCCTATCACAATGGCAATTTTGCAGGAACGCTCTCAATGAATAAAAATACCCTATCAGGTGAAGTATGGCACGATGGTCATTCTTATTTCATCAACACTGAAAACGGGATACTGAAAGTTACTACCGATAAAGAACACTTCACTTGTGGCACTTGCGCCGATGGGCAATGTTCTCAAGCTACAACGCCCACTTCCCAAAGACTACCTATGCAAATAGTACCTACTAATGCAATGACTGCACGTGGAGCAATTTTGCGCGAAGAGGCACTTCCGTCAGACGACAAAAGAGTGCTTTACAATACCAATGTACTCAGAACCTATCGTTTGGCAATGCTCATCGATTACAGTTTTTACAAGGAACGTTGTTATGGTGATATAAATAAGGTAAAAGAATTTATGACAAAAGTAGAGGCAGGGCTCAACGAGGTATGCGGTAGAGAGATTGGCTGTCAATTTGCTTTGGTGAATGACCCTCGTCTTATCATCACTACTAAAGACAAAGAAATATACGATCACCCTGTGGTGAGAGAGGTATTGAATAGAGCGACTTCAGATTTTAATAATCTTATAGGCGAAGAGAATTACGATGCAGGTATTGTCTTTTCTATATACAGTGATAACCGTGGTTTGGCGCATTTGGGTGAAATTACAGGAAAGCTAAAAGGAGGCTGTATCGCCAATCACGAGTTTTATATCATCCTTCACGAATTAGGACACTTATTAGGCTCCGCACACACTTTTACCATAGGAGGGGCAACAGCTTCTTCTCATACCGAGCCCGATAGAGGGAACTCTATTATGAGTTACATCAACGACCCTAATGGCACTTATTTCTCTCTTCCGTCTATATACACCATCCGCAACCGTACCAATTTGCACGATGCTTATTATAGCGATAAAGCTCGTACTCAGTTGGTAGGCTTGCCACAGGACAATATCCCTTACGGTGAAGTTTCTACTAACCGTGCCCCCGTGATCCAACGTTCTACATTAAAGAAGGAATACAAACTGCCCCCTAACACTTACTTTCAATTCAATATAGAAGCAACCGACCCCGATGGCGACCCCCTTCTCTATATGGCACATCAAGCCGATTTTAATCAATTTGGCAAAGCGCGTTTCCCTTCTAACCGTCCTACCGAGAGCAACCATATAGAGTTCTATCAACCCTATAGAAAAAATGGATACAATGAATGGGAACCTGTTCCTTATAAGTTCACAGATAAAAAAGAAACCGGAGTTTTTACCTTTTGGTTAGGCGTATGCGACGGTAAAATAGGAGCTTACAAAAACGGAAAACCTCACGTAGCGCTCTATGATGTCTATGAAACCAAAGTGAATATAGTAGGGGGAACGCCTTTCAAGATTACTTCTGTAAGCAAAAGTAGTGCGGGAAAATACAAACGAGGTAAAGAAGTAACCCTTCATTGGGATGTAGATAAAAATATTTTTGGCAACAATAGCAAAGTGCGTATACTCTTCTCTGAGGATAACGGCAAGACCTACAAATATGTATTAGCTGATGGAATATCTAACAACGGACAAGCTACGGTCATTTTTCCTACACAAGCTAAAGGGTGGAAAAATTATAATCTTTTTGTAGAAGGACTCTTTAAAATAGAAGTACTCAACCATATTGCCTATGCTGTGAGCACTGACACCCCAGGCACTTTGGATATGCACAGCCCTGACATTATTTTTAAAAATTTGCCTGAGCCTGTGATAACTGTTAAAAAGAATGCTATTCCCGAAAAACCTAACGTTACCGCCGAATCTCATTATTGTGGTGCTAATAAAGTCGCTCAGGTAACTTTTTCAGAAGAAGACCATACTACCTACTTGTTGCGCAAATGGGTAGCAACAGATAAATGTAGCCACTCCGCTACAGCACAGCAATTTATCTATTACGAAAAAGAACCACCTACTAAAACCTTACGATTTGTAGCTCCTCTTCCTGAGGATAAACACGTACAATGCAGAGGCGATATTCCTGCTAAAACTGAAGTAAAAGCAGAGGGTGCCGATAACATTCACATAGACTATGAAGAAGAGTTTAAAGAAGGTGACCGTAAGTCCTATAAACTCACTCGCTCTTGGATAGCCTATGCCGATGGAGCTTTGCCTATCCGTTATACCCAACAAATTTTCCTCAGGGACACTCAAAAACCAGTACTATCGTCTTACCCTCCAAGTATGACCGTAAAGAGCGACGCCGATGTACCTGTAAGAGAAAACCTCACAGCAACCGATAATTGCGATGGAACTTTACAAGTAGAGTCAAGCCAAAGCAATGAAACTAAAGACGGTAAAAAAATAATACGCTACGTGTGGTTTGTAGAAGATAGTGCTCATAACGAAAACCGTTATGAACAAGTAATCACTATTGACCCTAACGCTCAAAATCCTCAACCCCAACCCAACCCTCAACCACAACCTCAACCACAACCTCAACCACAACCACAACCACAACCCCAACCCAACCCCCAACCCAACCCCCAACCCAACCCCCAACCACAGCCTCAACCACAGCCTCAACCACAACCACAACCTAATCCGTCCGACCCGTCCAAATCACCCTCTGCGGCACTTATAATATATAATGCTGTCTCAACTACTAACCCCGAGAACTATTTCAAGGTAGAAAATGCCGATGAAGATCGCCCTATCTCATTACTTATTTTTGATGAAATGGGCTTAAAAGTATACGAAAATAACCACTATCAGCAAAATGGTGACTATTTCAGAGGCTACCCTAACGTAAAAGGAGTGGTAGGTAGCAAACGCTTAGCGGGTACTTATTTTTATGTGGTTACCTACTATTTTAAAGGACAACAACAAACCAAAAAAGGAATTTTATATGTAAAATGATACTACTAAAAATATAATTGATGAATGAATAAGATAGATATTTTATTACTGGTAATTCTGGCTTTCGGAGCTGTACGTGGCTTTATGCGAGGGGTTATCATCGAAATGGCATCGCTATTAGCTATTGTGATAGGTATCTATGGGGCGATACACTTTTCGTTCTTTACTGCCTCGTTGTTAGACAAGATTCTACCTGCCGAAAAGCAAACCTTAGAGATTTTTGCATTTGGTATTACCCTCATTGTATTAATGCTGGGGGTAATGCTCTTAGCTAAAGTCCTTACCCAGATGCTCAAAATTGCCGAACTCGGTCTCCTGAACCGTTTAGCAGGAGCCTTGTTTGGTTTACTCAAAGTGGCTGTAATTGCAGGGTCGATGTTCTTGTTTTTAGAGCGTACCTTTCAAACCGAAAAGTGGCTCTCAGTCTCCGCTTTGAGTGAATCTCTTCTGTACAAACCCGTAAAGAGTATCAGTCAAGTAGTATACGCCAATGTATTTCCCGAGAAAGAGAAAAAAGAACAGAAAAGTGAATAGTAAATGGAAGGGTTAGTCTATAAATCTACAGGAAGCTGGTACACAGTGAAGGACGTCGCTATGGGGCAATTCTACGAGTGTCGCATCAAAGGCAAATTCCGCTTAAAAGGCATTAAGAACACAAACCCCATAGCCGTGGGCGACCGCGTGCTCTTTCGTTTGGAAGAGAGCAACAGAGGCGTCATTACCGAGATAAAAGAACGCGATAACTACATCATTCGTAAATCAGTAAACCTCTCTAAGCAAACTCATATCATCGCTTCCAATATCAACCTCGCTTTCTTGGTAGTAACCCTCAACAATCCGCCTACCTCTACTACTTTCATCGACCGTTTTTTGGTAACTGCCGAAGCCTATGGTATCAAAACCGTATTGCTTTTCAACAAAGTAGATACTTATACAGAAGACGAGCTCTCCGAAGTGAAATACCTCGCTTCAATATACCGCAAGGCAGGTTATGAATGTATAGGTATTTCGGCTACTACGGGCAAAAATATCGATAAGGTAAAAGCTACTATGGAAGGAAAAACCTGCGTGGTATCAGGGCATTCTGGTGCGGGCAAGTCTACTCTCATCAATGCCATAGCTCCCAATTTACATCTCAAAACTGCCGAAATCTCTCAGCAACATCAGCAAGGTCAGCACACTACCACTTTTGCCGAGATGTTCGATTTGCCTTTTGGGGCACGCATTATCGATACTCCAGGTATCAAAGGCTTTGGTATGGTAGAAATCGAAAAAGAAGAACTCACCGACTATTTTCCCGAGTTTTTCGCTCTCAAACACCAATGTAAGTTCAATAATTGTCTCCATACCGATGAACCCCAATGCGCTGTAAAAGCCGCCTTAGACCGCGATGAAATCGCTTGGTCGCGCTACAAAAGCTATCTCCAAATCCTAAAAGGCGAAGAAAGCGTATACCGAGAAGGCGAAGGAGAGTAACGCAAAAAACAATATTAAATTAAAACACCTTCCTCTTACAAGCAACAGACCTCCGATAGGAGGTCTGTTTTCTTTCGTTTTATTTCTGTGTAAATATCCTTTATAGCAGTTTGAAAATCAAATCTTTATATAGCTATCCTATACCAATCGTCCAAGATTCGTATAAGCTTCCTATAAGCTACCTATAAGCTCCCTACTACTAAAAAAGAGGTTATTTAAAGAATAAATGTGGGAAAAGAGTTTCGATTGATTTCTTAACGAAAGCTATTTTTAATGTTGCTCTGAGAAATCCCCAACCATAACTAAAAAACTGTACCAAAAGCGCCCAAACCGATAAAAATCCTATCTTCACACTGCGGTTCTCTCGGGCACTGTCCCACCCTATCAATATAAAATAAGAAACGTATACAAGCAAGGGAGCGATGTGTCCAAAAAAGACTAACAGTATAGCGCCACAAAGTCCCAAGGCAAAGCAAGTAGGCAACCAAAAAGTCAGCTTGCGCGTTTGTGGGTGCCAATGGTTAAGGATAGCCCGCGTTTGTCCAAATTTACTCACTTGGGTACGGAATTTCGCCCACGAAATGCGCCGTTTGTGAAACACAAAAGCGGTAGGAATAAAAGCCGAATCAAAACCCTTTTCCCAAAGGCGTATCACTAAATCAGGGTCTTCACCAGGGTGTATTTTCCCAAAACCTCCCGTCGCCTCAAAAGCTTTACGCGATAAACCCATATTAAAACTGCGAGGTTCAAACCGCTGAATACGCTTTTGGCTACCGCGAATGCCCCCCGTAGTCAGCAAAGAAGTCATCGTATAGTTAATAGCTTTCTGAATATTGGTAAAGTCATCAGTAGCAGTATCCGAGCCCCCAAAACAATCTACGTAATGGGCTTGCAAGAAGTCATCTACTGCTTCCAAATAATGAGAAGGCAAAATGCAATCGGAATCTAAAATGAGAAAATAATCGTGCTGAGCGCGTTGCATACCGTAATTGCGCGAGTCGCCCGGACCTGTATTAGGCTTAGAAAGATAAGTAATCGATAAATCGTTTTGGTATTTTTTACATATCTGCTCTGAGGTAATAGTAGAGCCGTCCTCTATCACTACTACTTCAAAATCACCTTCGTAAGTTTGTGATACAAGGCTGTTTAGCAGTTCGTCAAGTTCCTCAGGACGATTGTATATAGGGATAATAAAACTATATTTCATCTGTTAAAGTAATGTTAAAATTAAAAGATTTTGTAACATCTCTATAATACCATACGTATAATATGCGTATAAGAATCGACAAAATTAAGGATTTTTTCTGAATGAGACAACTAAAAATTACCAAACAGGTAACCAACCGTGAAACCGCGTCTCTTGATAAGTATTTGCAAGAGATTGGTCGTGTAGATTTGATTACTGCTGATGAAGAGGTAGAATTGGCACAACGCATTAAGGCAGGCGATGTAGCCGCCTTAGAAAAACTCACCAAAGCCAATTTGCGCTTCGTGGTATCAGTAGCTAAACAATACCAAAACCAAGGGCTTACCCTGCCCGACCTTATCAACGAAGGAAACTTAGGGCTCATTAAAGCAGCACAACGCTTCGACGAAACCCGTGGATTCAAATTCATTTCCTACGCCGTATGGTGGATTCGCCAATCTATTCTCCAAGCCTTAGCCGAACAATCGCGTATTGTGCGCTTACCGCTGAATAAAATAGGTTCTATCAACAAAATTAACAAGATGTATGCTTACCTCGAGCAAGCCAATGAACGCGTACCTTCAGCCGAAGAGATTGCGCGCGAACTTGATATGTCAGTAAATGATGTGAAGGAATCTATGAAGAATGCAGGTCGCCACATCTCTATGGACGCACCTTTGGTAGAAGGAGAAGACTCTAACCTTTACGACGTGATTCGCAGTAATGAGTCACCTAACCCCGATAAGGCTTTAATATTAGATTCTTTGCGCACCGAAATTGAGCGTGCGCTCGAAACGCTTACCCCTCGCGAAGCCGATGTAGTTCGTTTGTATTTCGGTCTTTCCGACCAGCACGCAATGACCCTCGAAGAAATAGGTGAAACCTTCGACCTCACTCGCGAACGTGTACGTCAAATCAAAGAAAAAGCAATACGTCGCCTTAAACACACTTCCCGTAGTAAAATTCTAAAAACATATTTAGGATAATGATTAATGGTTAGAGGATAATGATAAATTAACCACTAACCATTAATCATTAATCATTATCAAATGGACTACACTTGGAACTTTAAACCACTCCCACCGCAAGCCATTGTCGCTACTTTGCAACAAGAGCTCAACATCAGTGAGCCTTTGGCGATTCTTTTAGCACAACGAGGCGTGACTACCTTTCAGCAAGCAAAAGATTTCTTCCGTCCTACACTCTCACAATTACATAATCCTTTCCTGATGAAAGGAATGAAAGAAGCCGTTGCTCGTTTAGATCGAGCCTTAAAAAGTAACGAAACAATCCTTATCTATGGCGATTACGATGTCGATGGTACTAGCGCCGTTTCTTTAATGGAGCGCTATCTTAGCAACTTCACTTCTAAATTGCACACCTACGTCCCTGACCGATATACCGAAGGCTATGGTATTTCTTTTCAAGGAATAGACTATGCCGAGGCGCAAGGTTGTACCCTCATCATTGCGCTCGACTGCGGTATCAAAGCCATTGATAAAGTAGAATATGCCAAAGGAAAAGTCATTGACTTTATTATTGCCGACCACCACCGTCCTTCGGAACAAGTGCCCGATGCTATTGCCGTGCTCGACCCCCAGCAAGCTGATTGTCCTTACCCATATAAAGAACTCTGTGGTTGTGGTTTAGGGTTTAAATTAGCCCAAGCTTATCACGAGTATTTACAACGCCCGTTCAGCGAACTCATTCCTCTTTTAGACTTAGTAGCCGTCGCTACTGCTGCCGATATCGTACCAATGAACGGCGAGAACCGTTGCTTGACGTACTTTGGTTTAGAAGTACTCAATAATAATCCGTCGGCAGGCGTAAAAGCGCTTTTTGGTGAGCACCAAGGTAAAATTACCATAACCGATGTAGTGTTCAAAGCAGCACCTCGTGTGAATGCAGCAGGACGTATAGAACACGGCAAATACGCCGTTGCTCTCCTCACCGAAACTGATGAAGAACAAGCTGTACTTAAAGCTAAGGAGATAGACGCACTTAATACACATAGGAAAGAGCTGGACAGCAGTATCGCCACCGAAGCTCTCAACCAAATAGAGGCAAATGGCGAGCAAGAACACTATACGTCGGTAGTGTTTAATGAAGAATGGCATAAAGGGGTGATAGGTATTGTCGCCTCTCGCCTTATAGAGCATTATTATCGTCCTACGGTAGTCTTTACTAAGAGCGGTAATAAATATGCTGCTTCAGCGCGTTCGGTACAAGGATTTGATATTTACGAAGCTTTGGAAAAATGCAGTGAGTATTTGGAGCAGTTTGGTGGTCATAAATACGCTGCCGGACTCACTTTACTCCCTGAACAGTATCCGCTTTTCAAAAATGCCTTTGAAGAAGTAGTAAAGCAAACCATAGACTCTTCGCTTCGCATTCCCAAACTCTTTATAGATACCGCTTTGCCATTGAGCAAACTTACCCCAAAGTTGTATAACGTACTCAAACAGTTTGAGCCTTTCGGTCCTCTGAATCTCCCTCCGCTTTTCTATGCCGAAAACGTAATAGATACCGGCTTTGCCAAACGTATCGGTAAAGATGAAGAACACTTAAAACTCACTTTAAAAGAAGTAGGCACTACCTCGTATTACGATGCAGTAGGCTTTGGCTTAGCACATAAACTCCCCATAGTAACCTCTGGCAGACCTTTCAGCATAGTATATTCAATAGAAGAAAATGAGTGGAATGGCAGAGTAAGTTTGCAGTTACAAATAAGAGATATAAAATAAAAAAGAGGTTATCAGAATACTTTCTAATAACCTCTTTTTTATTTGTTTCCTTACCTATTTCAAAGCCTCTAACGCTTTAACGTAGTTAGGTTCGTCTGTGGTTTCAGCTACTTGTTCTGTATAAACCACTTTCCCTTGCTCATCTAAAACTATTACACAACGTGATAATAACCCTTTTAAGGGAGTATCAGTAAAGACAATAGGGTAATGCTTTGCAAAATCACCTCTAAAGTCTGAAAGCATAGTGAGATTATCTATTCCTTCAGCAGCACAAAAACGAGTAAGTGCAAAAGGAAGGTCTTTGGATACACAAAGGATAGCTACATTACTGAGTTTAGAAGCTTCCACGTGAAATTTGCGCACAGAAGCTGCACATACCCCCGTATCTACACTCGGAAAAATATTTAGTACAACTTTCTTCCCTTGAAAGTCTTTGAGTGTTACTTCAGCTAAATCATTCCTTACAGCTGAAAAATTAGGAGCTATAGTACCCACTTTGGGAAGTTCTCCAACAGTATGAGCTGGTTGTTCGTGAAACGTAATATTTGCCATAAAATATAGTTATTATTAATAATATGAAAATCAACAAAAATAGTGCCAAGTATTAAGTTTATAATAGGATTATTATTGAATACTTTCTGCAATGATATATCCACCCGTCCACGCATTTTGGAAGTTAAACCCTCCAGTAATAGCATCAATATCTAGTACTTCTCCTGCTAAATAGAGCTGAGGGTGTAGCTTGCTCTCATAAGTTTTAAAGTTGATTTCAGAGAGTTTTACACCACCTGCTGTTACAAATTCTTCTTTGAAGATAGCTTTGCCCTCTATGGGAAAACGATATTGGGTAAGAACTTCTGCCAGCCGACGCAATTGTGTTTTGTTGAGCTCTGCCCACACTTGTTCAGGGGCGATACCAGCATTTTCTAAAAGAGCAGACCATAAGCGTTTGGGGAGTTCAAAAAGTGAGAAGCTTTGCATTGTTTTGCGTCCGTTGTGTTGTTTAAACTCTTGGAGAACAGAGAGCGTTTCGTCATAAGAAAGCGCCTCTGTGAGGTTAGCGGTGAAATTTACTTCCATTAAGCATTGGTAGTTACATTCAGCTAGCGCACGAGCCCCCCAAGCCGAAGTGCGCAATACCGCAGGTCCGCTAAAACCCGTATGGGTGAAGAGTAGCGGAGCAGTCTCAGTTATTTTTAGTGATTTTCCTTCTTTGCTAAGCAAACGTACAGAAGCATTTACAGCAATACCCGATAGTTCTTTTGTCCATTGGGTGGAAGTATGAAAGGTAAACAACGAGGGGACTGGTGGTATGATAGTATGCCCCAAATTAGCTAACAATTGCCATATTTTAGGATTACTGCCAGTGGTAATGACTACATTTCGAGCAATGTAGGTCTGCTTGGGCGTACTTACTTGCCAACCTTCGGGAGTAGGAGAGAAGGCTTGTACATTTTGCTCAGCGAAGAGCTTTATATGATGTTTTTTTATTTCGTTGAGGAAGCAATTTACAATGCTCTCCGAAGTATTAGAAATAGGAAATACACGACCATCAGCTTCAGTTTTGAGAGGGACACCGTGAGCTTCAAACCAGTCCATTGTATCACCACACATAAAACGGAGGAAGGGACTGAGGAGTTCCTTACTACCACGAGGATAGTTCTTTACAAGTTCTTGAGGAGTAAAAGTAGCGTTGGTGAGGTTACAGCGTCCTCCGCCCGAAATGCGCACTTTGTGGAGTACTTCTTTGCTTTTTTCGAGGATAGCAATATTAAAGTTAGGGTGTTTTTCAGCAGTATTAATAGCGGTGAAGAAGCCAGCAGCTCCTCCACCGATAATAAGAAGGTCGTACATAGTTATTTTACCCCAATAAAATTGAACTTATCGTCAAATTTAAGTTCTTGATCGTCGGTAAGTTCTGCTTCATATTTCTTTTTACTAAGGTTGCGCGATACTTCTTTGATAGATTCAAAAGGGAAAGTGGCACGTACGTGTGCTAATATTCTTTCGGGTACTACGTGATCAGGCACTTTACCGTGACGAGCTTTAAGCTCTTTCCAATCGCCATCGCCGTTAAACTCTATTTCAAGTCCATCGCGAAAGATGACGGTGTACTCTTCGTCCTTGTAATCGGTGTCTTTCCATACCGAAGCGATGTGGTCTACCAAAAAATGCTCGCGCACAAAGTTGATAGCATCAGCAGGGAGGTCGTTAAAAGTTACTTTTTTGTCTTGTGCTGAGGCTACGCTGAAGGTAAGTGTAGCAGCAATGAGTAATAAAAAATGTTTCATTTTAGTCGTCTATTTTTAAGAATTTACCATTTAAGTTAAAAATGAGTTCTACTCCGTTAGAAAGGTCTACTTCGTATTTAGTACGCCCTTTTTTAATTTCTTTAACGATTACATTAGGGTAGTTTTTGTGCACGTACTTAGTAATTTTTGTAGGAACGATCTTGGGTGAAACTTGTCCGTTGCGTGATTTCACTTCTTTCCAATTGCCATCAGCACGAAACTCTATTTCTGTGCCATCAGCAAAGAGCACGGTGTAGTCCTCTACTTTGCCTTTCTCGGTATCTTGCCATACCGAAACGATGCTATTAGCAGAAAAATGTTGCTTAATAAAACTTTGTGCACTGGCAGGCAAAGTACTTATAGGTACGAGGCCTTCGTCTTGAGCGGTAGCCACTCCAAAAGCAAGTAAAGAGAAGACCACTGTTGATAATGTTTTGAATGTATTCATCTTTTTATAATTGATATGTTTAAGGCGACAAAGGTAGCTAAAAATAAAAAAAGTACCAAATGAATGGTACTTTTTATTAGTCGTCTATTCTTAAAAATTGTCCTTTAGCATTGAATTCCAAATCGAGTCCGTTAGCGAGTTCTACCTCATAGCCATAGCGTTTCTTTTGGATTTTGTAGATATCCGTTTGAGGGTAGGTTTTCTTTACGTACTGAGCGATACCATTAGGAATAAGTTTTGCAGGTATAGCCTGAGTGCGAGTTTTCACTTCTTCCCAGTCTCCATTGCTATAGAATTCAATTTGAGTACCATCGTTAAAATACACTTTGTAATCTTGGTCGTGGAAATCGTCGTCTTTCCATACCGATGCGATATCATTTACTTTAAAGTGTTGTTTCACGAAAGCTTGCGCCTTAGCTGGTAATTGTTCAAAAGTAATAGGAGTGTCTTTAGCTGATACATCTTGTACTGCTATTACAGTCAATAAAAAAGTGGCAATAATTGATACTAATTTTTTCATCGTTTAATCTGTTTTTAAGTTTAACGGGGCAAAGATACTACCTAATTTTGGAAAGAATTGGGAATAATTATCCTTCCGTCTACCATCACTAGCTTTCTATCTGCCATAGTAGCCAATTCTTCGTTATGGGTGACGATTACAAATGTCTGCTGGAACTCATTACGCAGTTGGAAAAAGAGTTGGTGTAGTTTTTCAGCACTTTCGGAATCGAGGTTCCCACTGGGTTCATCGGCAAATACTACCGAAGGGTGGTTCATCAGGGCGCGTGCTACCGACACTCGTTGTTGTTCGCCTCCTGAAAGGGCATTGGGCTTATGGTCGGCACGCGAGGTGAGGTGCAAAAAGTCTAAGAGCTCCATCGCGCGCTTTTCGGCTTCTTTCTTACTTATCCCTTTGATGAGTGCAGGAATACATATATTCTCCAAAGCAGTGAACTCGGGCAACAACTGGTGAAATTGAAAGATAAAGCCTATGTGTTCATTGCGGAATTTTGCTAAGGCTTTGGAGGATAACGACAATATATCCGTACCATTAATCACCAACGATGATGGTTTATTGGTGTCTGGACTGTCCAAAGTACCTAAGATGTGTAACAGGGTGGTTTTTCCTGCTCCTGAAGCTCCTACTATCGATACAATTTCGCCTTTGGAAACGTTCACCGATACGCCTTTGAGCACTTCTAAATCTTTATAAGTTTTATGAATATTGGTAGCTTGAATCATTTATTTGGCATTTTGATAGATATATACTTCGGTAGCGCCTATGCCGTATTTGGCATATTCGGCATCGTAGAAAGTAACGTTAGAATAACGTCCTAACAGGAATTCTAATTCGGTGCGCAACACGCCTTCGCCTACTCCGTGAATAAACACTACGCGTTGGATACGCTGTGCAATGGCAAACTCTAACTGCCGGCGAGCGGTTTCGAGTTGTAGGGTAAGCTTATCGTAGTTGGTCATATTCCTAGTAGAATTGACCAGTTGCTCAATGTGCAAATCTACTTCCATTGGAGGGATATTACGCTCTTTTTTAGTGAGAGGCGATTTGTTCTTGCGCTTGCTCACCACATCTTTGCGCAAACTCTCTTCATCTATATTCGTAAAAGCACCTTTTAAAGGCGCTTTCTCTTCAATAACTATTATTTCCTCAGGGCGGTAAGTTAATTCAAACCCCTCAGTAGTAAGCACTGTTACCTGCTGAGGCGTAAGGCGCACGATGTGTCCTTTAATGGTATCGTCTAATACTTCTATGTAATCTCCTATGTTCACAGTGCGAGGTGCGAGGTGCGAGCCGCACGGGCAGTTAATTTGCTAATTATCTTCTCGGTTTCTTATTTTCGTCGCTGGGTCTTGAAAATCTTCCTCATTTTTAGAGGGTAGGTTGCGCGAAATGCGATAGATACCTATCATCAGTAGGCTTATGCCTATGATGAGTAACGCTTGGTCGTATTTTGGGAAAAGATAACGCGACAGTGCTATCAATATCCCTAAAATCATTAATATATAATTCATAAATTCGATTTATCAATTTGTTAATTTGCTCATTGGCTAATTAGCTAATTGCCAATATTCCTTTTGCGAGTTCAATCATTCTTGGGTCGCCCGTGTGTTTGTTAGGCTCGTCTGAAAGTTTTACAGTAGGCACCCACTCATTGTCGCTAGTGAGTACTTCGGTGAGCTTCATTACTATGTTCATCGGGCGTAAGCCTACATCATTAGTGAGGTCGGTGCCTATACCAAATGAAATTCCTATGGTACCTTTACAAGCCTCAGTAATAGCCTGTACTTTCTTAGGGTTAAGTCCGTCAGAGAAGATAATGTATTTTGATAGTGGGTCTATACCCATTTTCTTGTAGTGTGCTATTGTCTTTTCAGCAAAAACGATAGGGTCGCCACTATCGTGACGCACACCGTCGAACAACTTGCTGAACTTCTTGTCGAATTGCTTGAAAAACACATCGGTAGTATACGTATCGGATAGTGCTACCCCAAGGTCGCCTCGGTACACATCTACCCAGTGTTCGAGAGAGAGTGCATTAGCCATTTTATAGCTGTACTCAGCTGCGTGGAACATAAACCACTCGTGAGCGTGAGTACCTATGGGTTTTACCTTGTATTTCATCGCAAAATGCACGTTGCTAGAACCTATAAAGGTTTGGTTGTAGCCTTCCATTAAAGTGTGCATCACGATGTCGTGCACGTGATACGAATGGCGACGGCGGGTACCAAACTCGGCAAATACCACTCCTAATTCTTTGTATAACAGTTCTTTTTCACGAGTATTAGCTATCACCTGCTCGTCTGTCCAAGCGGTCGCTTTGGTGAGTTTATAGAAGAGCTCGCTAATTATAGAAAGTAGGGGCACTTCCCAAAGTATCGTGCGATACCAGTAGCCCTCAACAGTTACCTGCAAGTCGCTACCGTTTTGTTCGATATGCACTTCCGAAGGGTCATAGCGATACCCTTCCAAAAAGTCTAAATACAGCGGACTCAAATAGGGGCAGTTATCTATCAAAAACTGCTTTTCGGCTTTGGTGAGTTTCAGTTTTGCCATATTGTTCACCTCTTCTCTCAAAGCCTCAGCAAAGCCATCGGGGAATTCGTGTTTGCCACGGTTGATAAAAGTGTAACGTGCCTTGTTTTTAGGAAATAACTGCACTACGCCACATTGCATAGTGAATTTGTAAAAATCGTTGTCTAATAATGAGTTTAGGATTGCAGACATATATTTTCAATTAACAATTTACAATGGATAATTAGTAAGTTCAAAAAACTTATTTTGGGCAAAGATAATAAATAAATTGCAATTATAACCGATTGCTTCCTAATTCTATTCCACCTATTTTTCGTCTTAACTTCGGTTTAGATTCGTCTTAGGTTCGCTTTAGCTTCGATTAAAAAGGAATTAAATGTAGATAGTAATCATTTAGAATGATTTCTCTACCTGATTCAATGCATCTAAGATAATATCACAGCCTTCTTTTATTTCTTCATCGGTGAGGGTAAGTGGAGGAGAAAGTCGTACGGCGCGGTGTTCAAACAACAGCCAATACACGATGAGTCCCCTATCCTGACAGTAATTCACTACAAAATCGGCGATTTCGGCAGTCTTAACAATAACTGCTAACATCAGTCCTTTACCGTTCACGCTTTCAATGAGTGGGTGTTGCAAATACTTGCGGAAGAGTTTTTCTTTCTCCAAGGTTTGAGCCATTAGGTCGGTAGTGAGTAGCTGGTTGAGGGTTGCCAACGAGGCTGCTGCTATCACGGGGTTACCTCCAAAGGTAGTGATATGCCCCATTTTAGGACTGTTTGCCAACAGCTGCATACGCTCATACGACGACACGAATGCCCCTACCGGCATACCGCTTGCCATACCCTTGCCTATTGCGATAATATCGGGGGTAAAGCCATAGTTTTGGAAACCGAAGAGCTTGCCGGTACGTCCGAAACCTGGTTGTATCTCGTCGATGATAAGCAGGGCTCCCACTTCTTCACAACGGCGTTTTACCTTGATAAGATAGTCGTTTTGGGGTTCGATAAATCCTGCTCCTCCTTGGATACTTTCCAAGACTACCCCTGCGGTACGTTCGGTGATTTTGAGGATATCGGCTTCGTTGTTAAACTCTATAAAATCTACATCAGGAATAAGCGGACGATAAGCGCGTTTGCGTTCTTCATAGCCCATTAGGCTCATCGAACCTTGTGTATTGCCGTGATAAGCGTTTTTGGCAGCGATGAGTTGAGTTCTTCCCGTAGCGCGTTTGGCTAATTTCACCGAGCCCTCAATAGCTTCCGTACCGGAGTTTACCAAATAGGTAGTATTGAGCTCTGGTGGTAACTGCTCAGCGAGAAGTTTGCAGAAATCTACCGCCGGTTTTTGTACATACTCGCCGTATACCATCACGTGCATATAGGTAGCGCACTGCTCTTGGATAGCCTTCACTACCGCAGGGTGACAATGCCCCAAAGTGCAAGCCGATACGCCTGCCACAAAATCTAAATAACGCTTGCCATCGGTAGTATAGATATAACTACCTTCGGCGCGTTCTACCTCCAACAATCGCGGATAAGGTGAGGTGGGGGCTTGATATTTTAAAAAATCTTGTTGTTGATTCATTATTTTTTTCACTATTTACTCTCCAAGAGTCTTAATTATTATCTAACATTTTTATTATCTGGCATTTCTTCCATCATTGTCTTTGTAAGTTCTTCTGCTTCTATCCAGTGAATTGTTAAATCAATAAGTTGTTTCAGAAAAGACAAGTCCTTATCTTCCCAAACTCTTATATAATGAGTTTCATCATTTCCCAACCATACAGCACGTTTTGCAACATTTTTAATATTAGTATCACTAATATGTTTATTGATAACCTGCATTAAAGGTGTTTTTTTTATACTTTGTTCTTCTGAAGGATTATTTTTTATAGCATAATCCTTTATGAGAAACTCTAATGCTTTTCTATATCCAACGCCTGTAATTTGATCAAGTTTATTTTGCTCAGCAGAATTTGCTTGGTTATAGATAATAGAGAATTGAGGAGATATTGTTTTTATAATCTCGCTAAATTCTTTTTCTAAAAAAGTCCCTATAGATATTTCTCTTAGAACGCCTTTGTAATAATAAGCTATAAAACCTTTATTACAATCACTATTAGTACATTGAAAAAAAGCTTCAATTTTTTTCGTTCCAAAATAATAATATTCTAACCCACTTATATATTTAGGTATTTGATGCTTATGACAATGAGGACAAATATCCGGATATTTATCTATATTTTCAGCATATTCATTATGTGTTATAATTTCCATATTTACAAATTCTAATATTTTTTCACTTTGTCAAAATCCTTAAGTATAACAAAGTATGCGGTGTATGCATTGTCAGTTGCTAATTTCAACTTTGCCAAAGTGTGAAACTTTGCCAGAGTATGCGACGCAACCATTGTCAATTGTCAATTATCAATTGTTAATTGTCAGAAAGCAATCTATCCAAGCTTACAATGTCTTGAATGAGCACTTGTCTTGCCTTACTGCCTTCAAACGGACCTACTACACCTGCGTGTTCTAATTGGTCGATGAGGCGACCCGCGCGGTTGTAACCTAATTTCAGTTTGCGTTGCAAGAGGGAAGCCGAACCTTGTTGCGCATTCACTACCACTTCGGCAGCTTCACGGAACATAGGGTCACGCTCCGAGGGGTCGAAGTCTAAATCTACACCCTCTCCCTCAGGTCCTACATACTCAGGAAGCAAGTACGCATCGGGGTAAGCGCGCTGTGCCCCAATGAAGTCGGTAATGTGTTTTATTTCGGGGGTATCTACAAAAGCACATTGTATACGTACGGGTTCATTCCCTTGCGAGTAGAGCATATCACCTCGTCCAATGAGCTGTTCTGCTCCTGAGCCGTCCAAGATGATTTTAGAGTCTATTTTAGAGCTTACCTTAAAGGCAATACGCGTAGGGAAGTTGGCTTTAATAATACCAGTAATCACGTTGGTCGATGGGCGTTGAGTAGCGATAATCAAGTGAATACCAATGGCTCGGGCAAGCTGTGCCAATCGTGCAATAGGAAGTTCTACCTCCTTGCCTGCTGTCATTATCAAGTCGGCAAACTCATCTACTACCAATACGATGTAAGGTAAGAAGCGGTGTCCCTCGTTAGGGTTTAGCTGTCGCGCTTTAAACTTAGCGTTGTACTCTTTGATGTTCCGCACTTGGGCATTTTTCAGCAGTTCGTAGCGGTTGTCCATCTCTATACAGAGGGAGTTCAGCGTGTTCACCACCTTTTTGTTATCGGTAATAATTGCTTCTTCACTATCGGGTAATTTAGCGAGGAAGTGACGTTCTATACGCTCAAATATCGAGAGCTCTACCTTTTTAGGGTCTACTAACACAAACTTCACTTCGGCTGGGTGCTTCTTGTAGAGTAGCGAACTGAGCACTACATTTATCCCTACCGATTTACCTTGTCCGGTTGCCCCCGCCATCAGTAAGTGAGGCATTTTGGTAAGGTCGGCTACAAAAGTTTCGTTGCTAATTGTTTTTCCGAAGGCGATAGGAAGTTCCATTTCGGCGTGTTGGAATCGCGGTGCGGTAATCATCGTGCGCATATACACCATTGTAGGCTTCTTGTTTGGTACTTCAATACCTATCGTACCTTTCCCTGGAATAGGTGCGATAATACGAATACCAAGTGCTGCCAATGAAAGAGCTATGTCGTCTTCTAAGTTCTTGATTTTTGCAATACGTGTCCCCGCTTCGGGTACAATCTCGTAAAGAGTAACAGTAGGACCTATGGTCGCCTTTATCTTCTCTATTTTAATTTTGTAATCGTTCAGCGTTTGTACGATTGTATTCTTGTTTTCCTCCAATTCTTCTTGGTTAATAACAATACCACTGTCTTTGGGGTCGTCTAAGAGGTCGAGTGTAGGGAAACGGTAATCGCTAAGTTCTAACGTTGGGTCATACTCTCCATAGTTCTCTACCAATTGCTTAGCCAGAGCCTCGGGGTCTATTGCCTCTGTTGGCTGAGTAGGCGTTACTGTAAAATCAGGTTGTTCCTCTTCGGGAATATTAGTGATTTCCAATCCTCCCTCTTGCCCATCAAGGCGCGGAATTTCCTTTTTATGGGTAAAAGGGTCTAACTTTTCGTTTTCACCTTGTGGAATGATAAAGTCTAAATCACCCTCATCAGTAGTAAATTCTATGGAGTTAGGCTCTTTTTCTATACTTTCAAAGCTGTTTTCCTCCTCATCGCCTTGCTCCTGTTCTTCTTCTCCTTCGCGTTTCAGTTTAGAGAATGTATTTTGGAAGAAAGCAACAGCCTTTTCAGTAGTGAGATTTAGTTTGAAAATGCCATAGAGTACCACAATAAGTACCAAGAGGAGTATAGTGCCTAATTTGCCCAAATAGTCTTGTAGAAAATGGTTTAGTTCATAGCCCGAAACACCTGCTAATATGGTAGCTTTCCCTCCCAAAAATCCTAAGGCGGTTGAAGTGAATACCATTAACAGAATCCCCCAGAACCAGCGGTTTAGCAATGGCTTTTTCATATTCAGGATAAGTTTCATCCCTGAGAGAAATAGAAGCCACACAGGAAAGATAACTGCCAGCCCAAAACCTTTATATACAAATAACTGCCCCAAATAGGCTCCTATCTTACTGCCTATATTGTCAGCAATTTCTTCCCGATTGCTCAAATCTGCCCATCCACTTTGGTCAGTCTGCCACGAGAAGAAGAATGACGAAAAGGTAAATACCAAATACAGCGATAGCAGTACTAAAAATACGCCAAAAGCCAATTTGCGCTGTTGAGGTTTATTAGTATCCTTCTTCTTCTTTTGTGTTTCTTGTGGTTGTTTCTTTTTAGCCATTTATAGTTAAGCGTTTTTTCAATTAAATTTTATGTAACGTCAGTTCAATTGCGTTTTATCTACTTGATTCTGAACCTCATTTATGCTAATTTCTGAGACGCAGTCTCACTCCTTGTATTTCACTTCTTCCAAAAACTGCACCTCATACAAGTTGCGGTAATAGCCGTTTTCTATTTGTAACAACTCCTCGTGATTGCCTATTTCCACTATCTTCCCTTTGTCTAATACTATTATTCTATCAGCTTTTTTCACGGTGGTAAGGCGGTGCGCAATGATGATGGACGTGCGCCCTTCGGTCATCTTATCGGTAGCCTCTTGTATGAGCTTTTCCGAATGCGAATCTACTGAAGATGTTGCCTCGTCCAAAATAAGAATTTGTGGTTTGTGTACATAGGCGCGCAAGAAAGCTATCAGCTGGCGTTGTCCTGCCGAAAGCATAACCCCACGCTCTTTCACGTTGTAATGATATCCCTCTGGCAAACTCATCAAAAAGTTGTGAACTCCTATACTCTTAGCAGCCGCAATCACTTCCTCTTCGGTGATAGCAGGATTTTTCAAGGTGATATTGTTGTAAATACTATCGGCAAATAGGAATACGTCTTGCAACACGGTAGCAATGTGCTCTCGTAGCGAACTGAGAGTATACTCCTCAATGTTCACCCCATCGATGTAAATCGCCCCCGAAGTCAAGTCGTAAAAACGGTTTAGCAAATTAGTGATAGTGGTCTTCCCTGCACCCGTTGCCCCTACAATCGCAATGGTTTCGCCTTCTTTTACCTCAAAACTAATGCCGTGCAAGATTTCTTCTCCTGCTACGTATTCAAAACGGACGTCTTCAAACTTAATATTACCTTTCACTTCCTTCAACTCTTTCTCACCTCCAGTTTCAGTATCTGTTTCAGTATCCAAAATAGCAAATACGCGGTCAGAAGCGATAATGCCCATCTGCAAAGTGTTGAACTTATCGGCTATATGCCTAATAGGTCGGAATAACTGTTGTGAAAGCTGTATAAAAAGGAAGATATTCCCTAAGTCGTACACGTTATCTCCTATAATTTGCCGACCGCCAAACCACACAATCAGCGCAATGGTAATCGATACACACAAGTCGCCAATCGGAAAGAAAATAGAGTTATACCATATCGTTTTCAGCCACGCCTGTTTGTGTTTCTCGTTTATCTTTTTGAAATTCTCCAATTCTTCACGCTCTTGCGCAAAAAGTTGTAATACTTTAATACCCGAAATGCGCTCTTGTACAAAGGCGTTTAGGTTTGCCACTTGGTGACGTACCTCCACAAAAGCAGCGTTCATTGAACGTTGAAACCAACGCGTAAAGTACAAAATAAGAGGCATCGTAGCATAGCTGATAAGCGCCAATTTCCAATCAATTACAAACATTACAATCGTGATAACAAACATTTTCAGTATATCGCTTGCCATCTCAAAAAGCCCCGAACTGAAAATTTCGCCTATCCGTTCCATATCGTTCACCGCACGCGTTACCAATACCCCTATGGACGATTTGTCAAAATACCGCATCTTAAAGCGCAACAAGTGCGCAAAAAGCTTTTCGCGTACATCACGTATTACCGTTTGTCCCAGCCAGTTAGAGTAATAAGAAAACAGAAACTGCATCGTTACTTCCGCGCATAGCAAAGCTATGAGTATGTACACAATGCGCACTAAACCCTCGTAATCCTTAGGAGTGATATAATTGTCAATCGCTACTTTTATCAAGTAAGGTTGTGCGGTCGAAAAGATAGACGATAGCACCGCAAAGAGAGCTACGGCTATAAATACCCCACGATAAGGTTTTACAAAGTGCGACAGCTGACGAAAAGTATGTTTAGTGCGAGATGTTTTTTCTGACATTGTTTTCTTTTAAGGTGGCAAAATTACGAACTAATTCCCAAATCCCCAAATTTAACACTCGTCATTTATTCCTCGTTTCTTCTATCTCACCCCAGTTCTACCTCGTCCCACCAGTTCTCATTTGCTAATTTCCAAATCTGCTAATTAAATTGTCTTTCGTGCTACGACTATATAGAAAAATCGCTACAACCTGTGTAGCGATTTTCCTTATAAAAATTTAATAACCAAGTTACTTAGTAACGTTTGTTACTTCTACTGTCCACTCAGCGGTATTGCCATTAGCTGCCTCAATCTTGTATTTATGTGGGTTCGTCCAGTCTCCTGGAGTACCCAATCGCGGTGCATCGCCTATCGGGAATACACGAGCAGCGGTGGAAACCGATAGAATAACAGTGAGATTAGCTTTGCTTACTTTATCTCTTTCCACGATCGGGAAATCGCTATTGGCAGCAGGTACTGTTACTTCTATTTTTACAGTTTTATCGGTCTTGTTAATCTCCTTCTTGTTCACTGTTAAATTGATGAATTTCACAATCTTTTGGTTACTTGCCTTCGATATTTCATCGCTGATAAACCGATATTCCACTCTGTCTACATTGGTAACATCATTTTCTTCAAAGGCAGGCAACTCTTCCAAATTGCTTTTCAAACAACTGTTAAAGCCTATCGCTAAGATAGCAAAAAGTGCATATAATATATATCTTTTCATTTTTCTTTCGTTTTTAAGTTATTACCAACCTGGGTTTTGTGCGTCGTTTATACCACTTGCCGAGCGCTGGTCTAAAGTACCTTGTGGGATAGGCATCAAGTAGCGTTTAGTAGTAAAAGTGCGTTCCCACGCCCCGTTGCGGGTAATTTGGGCTACCATAAACTGCTTGCGGTCTTTGGTGATTTGTATTTTGTGCACAGGGGTGTTAAGTGCGTTTATCACTGCTCCTGCTGCGGCTCCGTCATTAGCATCGCCTCCGTATTGTCCCCAGCGCAAGAAACTCCAGTATAGGTCACCTTCGTAAGCCATTTCCACACGGCGTTCGCGTATGTAATCTTTCCAAGCATCGGCTAAGGTGGCTGCTGTCGAAGCAGGTAAGTTTCCGTGGGTTACGCGTGTTCTGTTAAGAGCGGTAACCGCTTGTGTCACATCACCTTTTAGCAAATAGGCTTCTGCCAAGTTCATATACATTTCACCCAATCGCGCTATTACAAAATGGTAATCTGTATTATTGCTTACGTACACGCGGGGTTCAACTTGCACCACAGCTTTGCGCCAGTAGTACCCCGAAGCGGTAGTATACCAAGAGTCCGATTGCCCTTCACGCACTCCTGCCCATAGGTTACCGCAAATATTGGTTTCCACCTCTTCTTTTAGCCAATTACTTTGGTCGTATACAACGGTTTGATAGAAACGGGCATCGCGGTGCTGATACATTAGCTTGCTGATGTTAGTCTCTGTGGCACTACTTTTTATCTTCCCGTAACGGGTGATGATATTTCCTTTGGCATTGGTTCCTAAATCGGCAGCCTCAGGTACATTGTGCCGTACGGTGTTTAAAGCGCCTTCAGTAAGCGATGAAATATCTCCGTTTTCCACATTGTTGAGGAACTGTGAAGTTTCATACCAAGGTTTAGCCGTGTGGTCTGCTTGGTCTACCACCAAATATTGGTCTATTAAATCTTGTGTAGGGAAGTAACTTGCCCAACCTTCAAACGAACGTCCTTTGGCATCGGCAAATTCTTTACCGCCTACAAATTTTACTTCGTTATTGTTGATGTTCGGTACAACTCTTATCATCTCGTTAAAATTACCTACCGTTGTATTAAGGCTCAAGCGATAATGAGCTAAGATAATCTCCTTGTCATACTTGCCTGCCTCTACAAACATATTGCCGAAGTTTTCTGCCGAAGTAAGGGCGTATTTGCCTGAGTTAATCACTGCTTTTGCCGATTCAATAGCGATATCTAAATAATGAGCGTCTTTGGTATAAGCGTAGGCTTGCAAGGCAGCACGGCTTCTAAAAGCGTGAGCTGCGTACTTGTTGGCTCTCCCTGGTGCCGAAGTCTCTGGCATTCCTTGGGTGGCTTTGGTCAAATCGTCCATTATATATTTGTAGCTCTCGGTAGGATTTTTGGTGTAGAGTGTCCTAAAAGCCTCTTTGTCTTTGGTGTTGAGCACCCTTAAAATGGGTACAAAACGTCCTTGCCAACGTGTTTGGTGGAAAAACAATACCCCTCTCAGCAAATAACCTTCGGCTTTTAACGCCTCAGTAGGAGCTTTCTCTATGATCATATTGCACTCGCGCAAATTGGCAAAAAAGTCATCAAGCCCTTGTGCCGAACCTGTAAATCTATCAAATCGCTCCACAGGAAACGCATCTAAGTTGTTTAAATCGCTGTGGATACCATTAGGCGTAATACTTTCTGAATAAGCATAACCCGTAAAGTTGGTAATAGTGCCGTTATAAGAGTTGATTACAAACGACTCAGCCGACTCTTTACTGCCCCAAACCGTCTCGTCGTCATAACTCTCAAATGGTTTGGTATCAAGTTCATTACAAGCAGTGAGCCCTGTTAGAACTACCGCTATACTGATATATTCGATATATTTTTTCATATACTCTTGTTTTTATAGTGCGACATTTAAACCTAATGAAAACATTCGCTCATTAGGATATCCAAAGAAATCACTGTTCACTATTTCAGGATCCATACCGTACTTAGTGGCTTCCGAAATAGTAAATACATTTTGTCCGCTAAGGGTAAGCTTCATAGCGTATATCCACTTGTAGTCCTTCAAAGCGGCTTTCTTCAAATCATAAGAAATTGAAAAGTCTTTCAATCGCAAATAAGCCCCATTGATGAGCCAATGGTCACTACTTGCCACGTTATTATTGCCGTTTACTGAATGCGAGGATACTAATCGTGGAAACTTAGCTCCTGTATTGTCGGGGCGCCAGTAATCCAATTGGAACTCGTAGAAAGGCGTAGTACCCGCATTAGCACTTTGTCCCAAAATAGTACTACCTAAATAAATATCAAAACGTGTAGCCCCTTGTAAAAGCATATTAAACGAAAAAGCTTTATAGCTCACTCCTAAATTGATTCCATAGTTAGCTCGTGGGAAACCGTTTTTACCGATACGTGCAAAATCAGCTCCATCAATCTTACCGTCTCCGTTGAAGTCTTCGTATTTGATGTCTCCTCCTGTTAAGTGATGTGAGTTCACGCGCTTAGGATTGTTGTACACATCGTTAGCGTCTTGGTAATACCCCAAGGTGCGATAACCTGTACCGTAGTAACCTACTTGTTGAGTGGTACGCAAATACGGATTTTTACGGTTTTCTAAGCTCTCATCAGGGTTATTAGCCCATAATTGGTCAAAGAAAGTAGTGTTCACCGAAACACTGTATTTCAGTTCGCCTATGTTGTCTTTCCAACCCAATTGCACTTCGTAACCCGCACGACGGTGTTCTTTGTTAGAGAGTACTTTAGGTAACGACTTTCCAAGAGGGGCGGTATACCCTACTTCCAATGGGTCTGGTGCGGTAAGATAACCAGTAGTTTTGTAGAAAAAGTAGTCAAACGAACCGTACAAGCGATTGCTGAGCGACTCAAAATCAAAACCTATGTCGGTTTGTTTGGTGGTATACCACGTAATATCGGACGAAGGAATATCGCCTTCCGAAAAACCTTGATAAAACTTGCCGTCAATCACATAACTTGTATTATTCAGGTTATAAGAGGGCAAATAAGCAAAACGCCCTACACCACTGTCCAAACCCACTTCTCCATAAGAACCGCGTAGTTTAAGCAAGTCGAAAATATGGCGCTCTTTAAGCGTTTTCATAAACACCTCATCCGAGAGTATCCAGCCGAATGAACCTGAGAAGAAGGTACCCCAACGCCTATCCTTAGGAAAGAGGTCTGACGCATCGTGGCGCATACTGCCTTCCACAAAATAGCGTTTGGCATAATTGTATTTCACTTGTCCCACAACACCAGCTCTACCGTTTTCGCTCTCTCCACCGCCTCCGTCCATACCTTCTTTAGGCCCTGGATTAAATTGGTCGATAGGAAAATTGTAGTTAATTCGCTTATGCCATAGGTTATTGTTAAAACCATAAGAGGCTTCATAACCCGCAAGAGCTGAAATGCCGTGCTTGTTAAAATCCTTAACGTACTCAGCAAAAGCTTGATAAGTATACGTATATGCATTGCCAACCGATTTGTTGAGTTGCGGTTTGGCTACAGCTGCGGGCGTAGTGCTATCCCAGTCGTACTGTTTAGCATCTTTACGCCAAGACTTATCTTCTGAGCTCATATAACGATAGTTGAAGTTACCTCTCACTTTCAAACCGCTTACCCAAGGCAATGCCCATTGCAAGCCTATCTGTCCGTTAATATGTTTGTAGTTTTGGCGTGAATACCCTGCATCTCTCGAAGTCTCGGCTACAGGGTTATCGGTAGTGTTTACATAAGGAAGTCCGTATTTATTCACCGCAGGAGTCAGCGGATTGTGGTTTACCAAGGTATGGCTAAACACTTGGTAATAGCCACTTGCAGTCGATGAATAAGGGTGTTCGTTTTCTTTTAAATAACCGTCGATAGAAGTATTACCTGAAAGTCCCGTACCGGGTATGTCGAACTCTTGGTTCACACGGAAGTTAATCGTCTCCATATGGTGCGTACCACTGCGGTAGAGTGAACCTTTATGCAAATAACCTAACGAAGCCAAATACTTGTTGTGTTCTTTACCTCCTGTTATTTGCAAATTGTGTCGATATTGCTGTGCAAATTCTTTTAAGATAAGTTTTTGCCAATCGGTATTGGGGTAATTCAGCTGGTCGCTACCGTCTAAAATCTTTTGCAATTTGTCATCGGTATAGGTAATGGGCAAATTGTCGTTCTGTTTAGCGATATTGTTTTGCACCGCCCACTGATAGGCATCTAAGCGTTTAGGAAGAAACGAAGGCTGTGAAATGGTTACAGAGTGATTGTACTCAATGGTAGTGATCCCCTCTTTACCACGCATAGTGGTCACTTGCAAAATACCATTAGCAGCACGCGCTCCATACACCGCCGTCGCCGAAGCGTCTTTCAATACCGAAATAGATGCGATGTCCTCGGGAAGCAGATTTACAAAATCGTCGTAATCGCGTATAATGCCATCAATTACTACCAATGGCGTACCTCCCCCGCGAATAGAAATCGTACTGCGGTTGTCAAGCCCAGCCGAGCCTTTCACTATCAACCCTGGTGAACGCCCTGCCAATCCTTGCGTGATATTAGTTACAGGAATTTCTTTTAACTCCTCTGTCTTAACAGAAGATACTGCAGAAACAAGAGATCTTTTAGTAGATGTGGTATAACCTACCACCACCACATCGCCCAACTCTTGTACTTGAGATTTTAGTAAAGCGTTGATTGTAAGGGATTTACCCCCCCCATTTACGGCTACTTTCTTAGTCTGTGTTTCGTAACCTACTGAACTAAACTCCAATACAGCATTATTAGGTACATCAATGCTGTAATTACCGTCAAAGTCCGTTGCTACCCCGTGAGTAGTCCCTTTTATCAGTACACTTACTCCAGGCAGTGGACTTTTATGCTCATCGGTAACAACACCGGTTACCTTTATTTGAGCCCTACCTACTTGTGTACAGAAGACCAGCACAAGCAGTAACAAACAATAAATGCATTTGTTCATATAACAAGAAAAATTTTGGTTAACTAAATCAGGAAAATTTCAACGCTACAAAAGTATAACACTTTTTTAACACGCACAAGTTTTTTACCAAATATTTTTACGAAAACTTTCTCTATTCTTTCCTTATTGTTCATTTATAAGCAATTATACGAACGCTTTTCTTCTTATTTATCTAAAAACAACCACTACCAAAAATCCTTTTTCCCGTCGCTATACCCCCATATTAGGTTCGCCTTACCGTCACCTCATCGACGAGGTTTTCACCACATTACCCTCGACTTTCCCGTCGCTATATTCCCCCTTTGAAGGTAGCCAGCGACAGCTGGG
>NZ_KB291500.1:0-21611 GCF_000318315.2 Capnocytophaga sp. oral taxon 324 str. F0483
GGTAAGCCCCCGAACCCCCGAAGGGGGACAAGCTAGAAAAGGAGGCAAACCTCCTGCTAGTGCACATACCCAGTTGCGAGCTCTCGTTGGCTACCTTCAAGGGGGGCGTAGCACAATAGGCAAGGTGAACCTCTCGGACAAATAGAAACTTTGGCTAAATTTAGAATGCATATATTTGTTAATTTATTTAGCAGATTCTCATCACAGCCTTAAAATACTCGCGCAGTTCTGCTACTTGGGCATCGTTGATGGCTACCATTTTGCCCATACTTATCCCTTGTACGATAGATTTCGCGCTGCATTCGGCTACTTCCAAATAGTCGAAGGCTTTCATTAGTGAAGCACCTACTACTACAGCAGTGGCATTGCGCACTATTACGGCAGTACTTCCTTTTTTGATAAACGCTCTTATGTCTTCCCCCTCATTTTCTTGCCATAAAGAACTTACAGGTACATTGTGTACATCTTGTAAGAAAATCCAGCTTTCGGGGATGGTTCTCACATTGAAATACTCATCGGTAATGCCAAAGGACATCAAATAGGGCGGTTGTGAGCAAATGATAGCATTCACATCGGGGTTTTCGTTGTATATTTTTTGATGTAACCAAGTGTACTCACTGGGGGTTTTGCCAGCTTCGGCTTTGCCTTCTTTTATCTGCACCAATTGAGCAGGAGTAAGTTCCCAATGTGAGGTTTGCGCAGGAGTAATCAGAAAATCGTTCCCCTCGGTACGCGCTGAAATTGTGCCTGCACTACTGAACATCAGGTTGTGGTTGCAACCGCGGTAGATAAGCTTACAAATCTCGCTGCGCAAAGCTTTTTCTACAGAAGTATAAGACATAGTGGGATAAGTAGGCATTGCAGTAGGCAATTGGTTATAATAACCGTCTATCTGCTCATCGGTAAGGGGTTGTGCTTTGCCTATCAAGCTACTATAAAGCCCCATAGCCGCACAAAATTCAAAGGTTTCAAATCGCGCGTAGGCATCTACTATATCACTGCCGCCAAGTACAGTTCCGTGGTTTTCCATTATGATAGCTTTCACTTTGGGGTTGCTAAACTGCTGGGCATTGACAGCTCCCAATGCCTCACTACCAGGAAGCTCATAAGGTGCATAACCTATCTCACCACAAGTTCTTTTTGCTTGCAAGGTGAGATTAGCCTCAGGTTTTTGGCGAATAATGCTATACGATACTAAAGCGGGGGGGTGAGCGTGGATAAGCGCTTTGAGGTCGGGTCGCATTTGATAAATTGCGCGGTGGAAAGGGTATTCTGATGAGGGTTTGTGTTTACCCACTATCTCTCCATTCTTTTTCACACACATAATATCATCGGGGGTGAGGTTGCCTTTGTCGATGCCCGAAGGGGAAATCCACAAGTCGCCAGCTTCATCTATTACCGAGATATTTCCGCCAGAGAGGGTAGTGAGCCCGCGTTCATAGATGCGGGTCATTGCAATAACTATTTGTTCTTTGGGGTGTAGCATTTGGCTATCAAGAGTTTTGTGATTCATTGTCGTAAAGGTTTAAAAGGTGAAAAGGAGTGATTTGTTTGAGTCCTAAGTTGATAGGAGGAATTACGTTGCCCATTGCTGCTGAGGTGAGCAAAGCCCCTCCAAAGGCAGTAGCGTTGTCTATTTGTGAAACGTACACTTGCTTATCGCTGAAATAAGTTGCCAGCAAACGTGTGTACAAAGGATTGCGTGCAAAGCCTCCTGTAATGTATATACACTCAAAATTACTATTCTCGCTGATGAGTTGCATTTTCTCTACCGAACATTTCAGCAAATTGAGCATTAAAGCGTGATAGGCTTCATTGAAGTTGCTTGGCTTCTTCTGGCTAAGGCAATCTCTAAATATAGTTTCATCGGCTTGTACCGTTTTGTAACTATTAGCAGGCAATTGGTATTGTGTGGCTAAGCGTTCAGCTTCTACTTGGTGGATATGCCCCATAAACAAACGTGACGATTTTACAGGCTTTTGTTTTACCGAAAGGAAACACAGCGCATCGTTCTTCAGTTGGTTTTCGGTGAGAGGTTCGTGATTAAAAGGATTCATAAGGATGCTCCAGGTACCAGTAGAAATCAGTATAAACTTACTTTTAGAAATTTCTAAGTAAGGAATCAGCGAGGCAGAACTGTCGTGCAAGCCACTGCCTACTTGTACCTTCTCGCCATTTATTACAACGGACTGCAAGTTCAAATTGCTTTCAGGCGTAGGGAGAGTGAGTTGTTCATCGGCGAGCCAAGGGTGGTACTGCTGGTGGTCAAAATCCCACATAGCTGTATGGCAACCTATGGAAGTGTACTCGGAGGTGATTTTGCCTGTAAAGAGATAACTGAGGTATTGAGGAAAGTGCAGAATATGCTTTACACAAGCAAATACTTCTGGCTTTTGTCGCTTGAGCCACAAGACTTGTAAGCCGGCATTGAGCATTCCTAAGGCAGGAGAAGCGGTTTGACGGCTAAATTCGTCTATTCCTCCGTAACGCTCGTAAAAGTTGTTTAATACTTCTTTAGGCATCTCTTTGAGGTAGTTGTACAAAGGGGTAAGTCGTTTTCCATTTTCATCTAAATACACCAAAGTAGCACCATAAGTAGTGAAATTAAGCGCTTTGATGCGGTATTCACCCTCTTTAACTACCCTATTGAGTGAGTTATAAATCCAAGAGGTCATTGCATCGATATCATCACAAGGAAAGCCGTCGTCATCAGTAATTTCAGGAAAAACCTTCTCTTGTTGTGCTACAAGAGAGAGGTTTTCACTGAAGAGCAACATTTTTTTATTGGTTTTACCAATATCGAATATAGCGATTACATCGGTCATAATCTTTTCTTTAGTTCGGTGTTCTCGTATTGCTGAATGGCAGTGATATAATCTTCGGCTACAGGTACGTTATTTAACATACACCAATAGTCGTATACCGCTCCAAAAGGTTTAGTTTTTAGAAGTTCGAGAAACGCAAGGCGCTCGAAATACTGCTGTTTTTCTTCTAAAGCCTTGAGCTTTTCGGTAGGTTCAAGCAGAGCGAAGAGGAATGCTAATTGGGCAGCTCTCACGCCCGTAACGTAAGCACCTATACGATTGATGCTGGCATCGAAATAATCTAAACCAATATGCACGCGACTAAGATAGTGATTGCGTACAATTTCTTGAGCGATGAGCTGAATTTCATCGTTAAAAGTAACCACGTGGTCACTATCCCAACGCACAGGGCGAGTAACGTGCAAGAGAATTTCATCAACAAACTGCAATACAGCCGAAATCTTGTCGCCTACTTGTTCTGTAGGATGGAAGTGTCCGTTGTCTAAACACACCATCTTATTATTTTTTACGGCATACGCCAAATAGAATTCATTAGAACCTACAGTCATTGCCTCTACCCCTATCCCAAAGAGTTTGCTTTCTACAGCGTCTAAAAGGTGTGTTTTAGGAAATTCTTCGGCAAAGATTTCGTCTAACGATTGTTTAAGGAGGGCGCGATGCGCATTCCTATCAATAGGCATATCTTTAGAACCATCGGGAATCCAAATATTGTTTACACAAGGCGTACCGAGCTGTTTGCCTATTTCGGCAGCGATACGGCGACTTCTTTTCACGTGTTCTACCCAAAATTGACGAACAGATTCTTCTTTACTCGAAAGAGTAAAACCTGTAGCCGCTTTAGGGTGAGAAAAACAAGTAGGGTTGAAATCGATACCAATACCTAACTGTTTAGCCCAGTCGATCCAGCTCTGGAAGTGTTTGAGCTCTATCTGGTCTCTATCGACAGTAACTCCTTGGAAATCGCCGTAGATAGCGTGGAGGTTCAGGCGTTGTTTACCAGGGAGCAATCGCAATACTTCCTCTATATCTCGGCGCAATTGAGCAATAGTAGTCGCTTTACCGGGATAGTTACCTGTAGCTTGAATGCCCCCGCTAAGGGCTTGTTGTGATGATTCAAAACCTACTACATCGTCGGCTTGCCAGCAGTGCAAACTGATGTTCACTTGTTTCATTGCTTTGAGGGCAGCATCGGTATCTACTCCTATAGCTGCATACATTTCTTTAGCGAGTTCATACGCTTTTTTAATGTTTTCAGTTTTCATATTTCTTTTATTTTTAATATTAGAATTTAATTACAAAAGTTGAAAGAATCAGGATGATAATTCCCACAACCAACACAGTAATCGTACCCATACGCACTCCTTTCCATTCATTGAGAAAAATACCCCATATATTGCTGAAAGCAATATTCATAGCCATCAAGATACTCCAACTGAAAGCTACCATCTCGGCAGGGAGTTTGCTCTCTCCCATCCCCATAAAGAAGAATTGCAAGTACCAAAGTGTTCCGCCAAGAGCAGCAAAAAAGAGATTGTTACACAGGGTAGTAGCAGACACTGAAAGATAGTCTTTACCTGTTTTGTTTTTTATATTTAGGAAAAGACAATACAGCATATTGGTAAGGAAGCCTCCAAAGGTAACGAACATTATCACAGGATTTTTGGCAAACAACGGATTGCTTCCTTGTGCAAGAGCGAGTTGCTGTATAGGTTTACCAGCCGAAAGTCCAAAGTTGAAACAAGCGCTCATCACCCCTGCTATTACAGCAATGAAGATTCCTTTTTTGAGGGCGAACTCAGCTACGGCTTTACGGCGTTGTTCAGGGGTCATCTCTTTGGTTTTGAGATGCCCAGCATAACCTATCACAGCAATACCTACCAAAGAAATTACTACCCCTGCCAGCATCAATATACCCGAACGGCTCGCTAAGAGGTTCTCACCTGCTATTATAGGAGGAATGAGCGTACCTACCGCTGCACAGAGTCCTAAAGAGATAGATTGCCCTAAAGCGACCCCAAGATAACGCATACTCAGTGCAAAGGTGAGTCCACCGATACCCCAAAGCATTCCATAACCTACAGATTGAAGTAACACTTTTAAGGGGATAGTGGCAAAGATTTCACTAAAAAGACCTTTCGGAGTAGTGAGATAGGCAAAGAGTACGGGTACTACAAGCCACGAGAAGACACCTTGTACAAGCCAATAGGATTCCCACGACCAATTTTTGATTTTCTTGATAGGCACATAAAAACTGGCGGCACAAATACTGCCTATTGCCATTAGGAGGATACTGAGGGTTGTATTCATAATATGGTTTTTATTTTGGTAATATATTTATAATTACTCTTTTATATCGAGTGAGTTGAGGGCTTCCTTTGTCGGTTACTTTTAGGATAATATGTACTGTTTCGGGTTTAGTTACTTTAGGGGCTTTCATATCGAATAACCAAGACACATTGCAGGGTTCTCTAACGATTTTTCTTTTATAAGAGCTTACTTCTGGATATTGCATCCAATAGAAGGAGAGGGCATCACCGTCGGGATCTTCAGTTAATCGAGCGTCTAATTCAAAATGTTCTCCTGATTTTACAGTTAATGTTTCGGGGTGTGATAGTTTAACAATAGGTGGGTGGTTAGCCTCTTTATAGTTTTTTACACACCAATCCATTCTTGCAGCGAAATCATTTTGAAAATCTTCTCTCCACCTCCATATAGTTACTTGGTTGCTTACAATAGGTTTGATACTATCAGGCACTATTGTTTTTCCCCATTGTGCTTTAACTAAGGGGGTGTAAGTATCATCGGTGTTAGTCCAGATGGGATGAGATTCAGGTTTTAACTCGAAGAGCCATCTTTCATTAGGGTCAAACTCGGGTTGATAGTATTGATAACGACCTCCCCAACCGCCCCAGTCGGGATGTTCCATATTATTTAGTCCATTGGGTATCAATCCTAACCAAGAAGGGGTGTCGCCTTCCATTCCGAAGCTTACATCAGGATACATTCTACCTAAGCTACCTTTTCCTTGTTGGATATTTTTTTCGATCCAACTATTGCTTATCACCTCGTTGTTAGCGCCTTTAAAGGGTTGAGCCATTCCTATCCAAGTAGAAGATTGATAGCTATTAGGGCTTACAATATAGAACAAATCGGGGAAATTCTCGCGTATCCAAAATCCAGCATCATCTTGGTCGGAAATAGTATAAACTCTAAGTTTTTTAATAAGTTTATCCATTTCATTTTTACTTTTTGACTGTTGCAATTGCAAGAGAGCTTGAGCCAAAGTATTCAATCCACCCCAAACAGAAATCCACAAAGGACGGCTATCTTCTTTTAGTATTGCTTTTACAAGCAAATCGGAGCCTTCGGAGTTTTTACCCTCTTGTACTCCTTTCATTCCATACTCTTGCTGCCCTGCTTTTACAAGGTTTAGCAATTGTTTTTCGGTAGGAAATCCTTTTTCGTGTTTCAACAAATGAGGTCTTGCCTCTCCATAAGCTTTCATAATTTGCCGTATCATCGACACTTCAGGAGGGCTTTTTTTGTGGATACTTGTAGAAGCAACTAAGCCTTCAATATCTATTACATTGCTATAGAGCATTAGTCTTACCATTGTTTGTGAATCATCGGGTTCGTTTCCTATATCTGTCATTACAAACAATCGGTTTTTTGACAAAGGGGTTAATCGCTGTGCGTTAGACGGAATACAAAACAATAGTACAACAATTGTAAAAAATAGATGTTTCATAGTAAAAAAGGTTATTTTAATTCTGTAAAAGTATTATTCCCCGCTTTGAGTTCTTTTGTTGTGTTTTTCCATACAAAAGTACCTTTGAGCTTTTCGGGTAGGGTGATATTAGCATTGAGCCTTCCCTTTTTATCCAATTTATAACTTACTTTGATGGTGCCGTAAGGATGTGGCATAGAGCCAGACACTTCTTTAAGAGTACCTAAATGAGGCGCTATTTTCACTTCGGCAAAACCTTTGGCAGCTGTATCTATACCTAATAGCATACGATAGAATTCTATATTGGGGCTAGCTCCCCAAGCGTGGCAATCGGAGCGGGTGGCTTTGATATTAGAATCTTCACCCCAAGTAGTCATATCAAGTTTGAGATAATCGCGCCATACGTCCAATTGTTGTAGGTATTCATCGGTTAAACCTACTTTGGCAAGTGCCTGATTCACATAGTAACGAAAATAGATAGAAGCTCGTGTGATATTAGAGAAGTTCATCATTCGCTTGAAAAGGTCTTGAGCGGCTTGTCCCTCTACAAGACCTGTGAGAATCGCCAAAGTGTTAGCGTGTTGAGAGTAGTTCTTTTTGGCAGGGGTATCGGCGAAAAGTTGTTGAGTGTTATCCCAATATTTGTCGCGAATACTCTGAGCCAATTGAGTAGCTTTCTGTTGGTACATCTGTTGTAAACCCCTATTGCCAAGCGCCATTTCTAACTCATTTGCCCATTGGTATGCCCATAGCAGTTGGAGGTCTAACACGGCACTACCGCCATCGGGATTGAGAGGAGGTTCACCCATTTTCCAGCCTTTGGCATTCTCAGGCCAATCTACAAACTTCCAATAGGGGGCGTTCTTGAGGGTGCCATCGGGTTGGGTATAACTTTCGTAAAAAGAGAGAATTTGGCGCATTGCAGGCAGGTGCTGTTTTATAAAATTACTATCTGGGCGATAGAGGTAATAGTCGTGCAACATTCCTATCCACATCAGTGAAAAAGTAGAAATGATATTATCGCCCGATGCAGGATAGCGCCCTTGGGTAACACCTTCTGCCA
The DNA here is from genome assembly GCF_000318315.2 of Capnocytophaga sp. oral taxon 324 str. F0483. Classification (NCBI taxonomy): domain Bacteria; kingdom Pseudomonadati; phylum Bacteroidota; class Flavobacteriia; order Flavobacteriales; family Flavobacteriaceae; genus Capnocytophaga; species Capnocytophaga sp. oral taxon 324. The sequence continues at coordinate 7,616 of NZ_KB291500.1, forward strand.
AACGAGAATCGCTAATTGCGTTGATAGCTTGGCGTGCAAGGCGATCGTCGGTAGTGTTGTAGTAGGTAATCATCGCTTGTATACGGGTGTCGCCTATGTATTGTAATTGTTCATAGTAAGGGCAATCCATATAAGTTTCCATCACACACATACGAGCAGTGCGCCAACCGATATTTAGTATTTGAGTGAGCTGTGGATCATCGGAAGAGAAAGTAGTTGCTCTTTGGAAAGGATAGCCCGTTGCGAGACTGTAGAGTTGTTCGATAGTAATAGGTTCACTACCCGTTTCTACCGAGAGTTGTAGATAGCGGAAGGTTTTCCAATATAAGGGGGTGAAAATTTGTTGCTTTTTTCCATTGGCAATCAGGCTGTCGGTAACCCCTTGTAGCTTTTTGCCTTCTATTTCATCACGGTTGCCTTTATCGTAATTGTTATCGTAAAGAGCTTCGGCATATTTGAGCGCGATAGTCGCATTTTTGCCACCGCTATATTGCAATACGGGGTAGGCATTGGTATTGAAAGTTTGGTCTAAAAGTATAGTAGCTTTTGTGTTTGCAGGGACGGTAAAGTTGAGTTTGCCAACAGGCATTTTTTTAGGGAGAGTGAGCCCTTCAGTTTTTCTGACTTTGAGTCCGTATTGAGGAGTGCGTTCCATTTGAGGAATGGCAGAAGGAACGAGCATCCAGTCGTTAGCGCCCATCGTATTGACTCCTTTAGGTAGCCCTGTGCCTATGGTAGCAGCTTTTTTCCAATGGCTATCGTTGTACTCAGGGCTTTCGCTATTGAGCACAGCTTTGTTCATATCAATAAACTCGCCATAAGGAGCTACAAAAAAGCCTATAGCGTTGGGTTTTACAAGCGCATAAGCAGTATCATGCACACACTTCCAAGAAGCATTTGTATTCAAAGCACTTTCAGCTTTGCTATCACCTTGCAGTATAAAAGCTGTCCGTGAGCTGATTTGCGCCAAAGGTTTGTGCTTGCCATCATTCCACACGGTAGCCATTACCACATTGTTGCCTTGTTGTAGGTAAGGGGCAATATCTACTGTTTCGTAATGCCAATGGTAGAGGTCGCCACGAGCGGGACCTAAAGAGACTAACTGACCGTTTACAAACAATTTGTAGCGGTTGTCGGCAGAGACGTGAACTACATAAGTAGCAGGTTTAGCCTCGAGCGAGAGCACTTTGCGGAAGTGATATACGCCATAGTCATTAGGGTCAGTATTAGGTACATACACCCAGAAAGCGCGCCAGTTTTTAGTGAGCAACTCAGGGTTTACTGTTTGAGCTACTGCCGAAAGACTGAGAAAAGCAAAAAGAAGGAATAGGTTTTTCATTGTTGTTTGTATTTAAGGGTTGTTTGTAACCAAAGGGAAAGTTCTTTTAGAATCGCCTCGTGGTATTTATACTGTTTGCTATATCCCCAACCGTGATTACCTATGGGATAAATATGAAGCGACACAGGAATCTTCTTTTCATTGAGACTTTTGAAATAGTTTAGACTATTTTCAATAGGCACCACTTGATCGTCGGCAGCAGCGATGATAATAGCAGGCGGTGTGGTAGCCGAAACTTGTTTTTCGTTAGAATACTCGTCTACAAGTGCTTGAGAAGGGGTTTCGCCAAGCAAGTTTTCTCGAGACCCTGCGTGAGTATAGGCTGCTTCCATAGTGATAACAGGATAGAATAGAATTTGGAAAGCAGGCTTAATAGGATCGGTAAAATGAGTAGCTACTGTAGCAGCTAAATGACCTCCTGCCGAAAAACCCATTACCCCTATTTGAGAGAGGTTAAGCCCCCAATTAGTAGCGTTTGCCTTTACTATGTTCATAGCCGAACTTACATCACTAAAAGTACGGTTTCTATCTCCTTTGGGCAGACTGTATTTCAGTACAAAAACGGCTATTCCTTGTTCGTTAAAAAAAGGAGCCCAGCGCGTACCTTCGTGCCCATACGCTACCATTCCATAACCACCCCCAGGGAAGATAAACAACCCTCTGCCATTAGCTTTGGTTTTCTCAGGTAGGAACACTTCGAAATAAGGAGTATATTCCTTATTGACTTCAAATTCTTTAGGCGCTTCAGGCTGAAATATTTTCCCCGTTTTTAAATTGAAGATTAGCGAATTTGCTTTTTGAGCTTGCAAGTTCACTGAAAAAGCTAACAGCAGTACAAGTGATAGAAAAAAACACCTTGCCATAATACTTTGTTTTTGTTATTCATCTAAAATAGAAGCCTCGTATACGTTGTGTTCATCGGGATTGTGGAGGGGAGTCCAAACTTGTGCAAAGAAAGGATTGCGTTTGGCTTCCTCGTCGTAATTCCAAGGCATAGGGAGGCACTCAGGGCACCAATGTCCGCCGAGCAAAACAAGTGTAGGGCTCGCCTGAAAGTGATGACCGCAGGCACATTCCCATTCCAATTTTGTTTTGAGGTCTCCTTTTTGCATTTCGGTAGAAAGGCATTTACCTCCGCGAAAGGCTGCTGCTTGTTGCATATCGCTGAGGTCTAATTCGCTTTTAGGTTTGCTCTCGTCGTAGCCGTGATCTAACTTTTTAGGTTCTTTAGACGCCTGCTCAAAAGTAAAGTGTTCCCAAGAGGGGATTTGTTCCCATTGTTCTTTAGAGCCAAAGAAAGCAGTGATGCGGTTTTCGCGATGGTGTTTGAACCAATACAAAGTGCCAAAAGGCTTATTGGCAACGGGTTTAAATACGAGGTTTTTAATTACCCACGACGGGATATATTTTGCTAATTTAGCGGCTTTAGGTGCGTGCTCTTTCATTTCGGCAACAAATTCTTCTAACGACCCAGAACGGAAATGCAGGTATTTTTCGAGTTCATCGGAATCGAGATACCACTGTCCGTGGAAATTGCGGGTGGCAAACCAATTAGGTTCCCATATCTTGCGAAAGTCCTTTACGCCTACCAAGCTGCTGGTCATTTGCATAAACTCCCAATTCATAGAGCGGTATTTTTCACCTCCCCCGATGTTGTAAATACGACACCAAAAATCCTCAGGCACGCTGTCTTCGCAGGCATTGGCGAGCATTCTGCCTGAGTCGCGTGCAGTTACCCACTCGAATACGCCATTCAAAGGTTCGTGAAACATAATAGGGTCGTTAGTGTTCTTCATCAAATCGAAGTAGAGCACCCCTGTTTGGCGAAGCGACACCCAATATTTGAGTCCAGATTCAATCACCTCGCGTTCGGCAATGGTTTTAGTAAGAGCATAGTTGTCATAAATACTTATTTTGATAGGGTCTCCAGTACGCCCCCAATGGATAGGAGGGTTGCGATCGCCTGTTTGAGCCACTGTGCCTATATAAACGAGTTTTATGGCATCTTTATTAGGCTGACTCTGGATAGCTTTTACGATGTTTTTTGCTGCCCCAATATTCACTTTGGTGGTAAGGGCTGGGTGATAATCAGCCATAGGGGCAACCATACCGCCCACGTGCAACACATAGTCTGCCCCTGTAACGCATTCGAGCACATCATTGTAATTGGTGAGGTCGCCATAAACGATGGTTACATTGGGTTTCTGCTCCCATTCTTGCACTAAAGGTTTGTTCTTTTCGTGAGGGAGTACTAATATTTTTATTTGAAAACGGTCGCTACGGCTGAGGAGTTCTTTCATTGCTTCTCTACCCATATTGCCTGTAGCACCTGTGAGAAATACGGTTTTCATTTTTTATCTCTTTAGTTCATCGAACGCTTTGTTAGGTTTGAGCACATCAGCTACTTTTTCTACTACGATTTCTTTAGGTACGGTAAAAGTTGCTGTTTGCAAAATATTTTCGACTGAATTGCCTACTTTTACAGTGTAAGTACCTGCTTCAACTACCCAAGCCGAGCGTGCAGTATCAAAAGAAGCAAGACTTTCGGGGGAGAGGGTAAAACTGAGTGTTTGTGATTGTTTAGGGCTAAGTAGTTCAGTTTTTGCAAAAGCTTTGAGCTCTAAGGCTGGTTTATCCATAGATTTTGCAGGAGCTGAAAGGTATACTTGCACTACTTCTTTACCTGCTACTTCACCTACATTGGTTACTTCTACACTTAAACTGAGTTTTTTGCTGAATTTAGTAGGCGCTTTGAGCTTTTTCATCTCAAATTGGGTATACGAAAGTCCGTAACCAAACGGATAGGCTACAGGTTTGCCAAAAGAACTGAAATAGCGATAACCTACATAAATACCTTCGTTGTAAACACTTTCGGAAGGACTGCGTTTTGGGGTACCAGGGAAAGCAGTTGCCGAAGGGATATCGTTATAAGAGAGTGCCATCGTTTGAGGCAACTTACCTGAAGGATTGGTTTTGCCAGCGATAATATTAGCAAAAGCATTCCCCGCTTCTTGACCAGGCAACCAAGTGATGAGTAGCGCATCAGCGAGGTCTTGCCAAGAAGTAACCTCTACTAAAGCATCGATATTAAGGGCAACGATAAGCTTTTTACCTTGAGCGTGGAAAGCGCTGGCGGTAGCTTTAATAAGGGCAAGCTCTTTGTCGTTGAGAACATAATCAGTTTCGACACTGCGATCGGAGCCTTCACCGGCACTTCGTCCAATAGTGATGATAGCTGCCTCACAATTGCGTGACATCTGTTGAAGTTGTTCTTCGCTTATAGGAAACTCTTCTACAGGTTTGACAACATCTAAGATACTCATACGTTTAGGGCGTTTTTTCTTTTCTTCGGTGATGTAACTGAGGTAAGCTTTTTTGAGGTTTTCGTCTAACGAAAAACCAGCTTTTTTAAGTCCGTCGTAAAAAGAAATCGTATAGGCTGATTGTACTTCACCACTACCAGTTCCCCCTACGAAAGTATCGTAAGAAGCATTGCCCAAGAGAGCGATTTTGCCCGCTGACAACGGAAGAGCAGCCTTGTTTTTCAAAAGAACCATACCTTCTTCAGCAGCTTGTTGAGCGATGGCTCTATTGGCAATAAAGTCGGGATGCTGACTATAACGATAGTTAGCAAATACAGGGGTTTTAACGACGAGTTGCAGGATACGCTCGATATTGCGATCAAGTTCTGTTTCTTTGAGAGAGCCTTCGTCAAGAGCTTCTTTTATTTTTTTAGCTTCTTGTTTGCGCCCTGGCATTAGTAGGTCATTTCCCGCTTTCACTTGGTTAGCATATTTGCGCCCTGAAAACCAATCGGTAGTAACCATACCTTTAAAATTCCATTCGTCGCGTAGTATAAAGGTAAGCAACTCGGGATTTTCAGAAACATACGTATCGTTGATTTTGTTATAGGAGCTCATTACCGTCCAAGGATTAGACTTTTTGATAGCGATTTCAAAACCGCGCAAATAGAGTTCACGTAAAGCGCGCTGACTTACCAAAGCACTCACACTATTGCGATTAGACTCTTGATTATTAGCTACAAAGTGTTTTACAGATACACCTACCCCTTGACTTTGAACACCATTTACCGCAGCAGTAGCCATCTCACCGCTCAGCACAGGGTCTTCAGAGTAATATTCGTAGTTGCGACCACAGAGTGGATTACGAATGAGGTTCATACCGGGGGCGAGAAGTACATCTACTCCCATTTCTTTTACCTCGTTGCCCATTGCTTTACCTACCGAAGTGGTGAGTGTGGTATTCCAAGTACTTGCTATCAAACTACCTACAGGAAAAGCAGTCGTATAGATTTTTTTACCGTTGACGATCGTAGGCTCTATACGCAATCCTGCAGGCCCATCTGCCATTATTACTGAAGGGATACCCAAGCGAGGAATAGCGAGTGTAGCACCTGCTGCCCCAATCACTTTACCTCCAATACTACCCGCAACGGGACCATCGCTTCCTAACGAAATACTCATACCGATACCACTCACGAATTGTATTTTTTCATCGAGAGTCATTGCTTTTACCACCTCTTTGATATTGTTTTTGTTGAGTTGAGGGGTTTGTTGTGCAAAACTTAGCGAAAAGGCTAAGATTGCTGTAAGGGTTGTTATCTTGTTCATAGCTGTTATATTTTATATGATATTGATAATGAATAAACACGGTTTTTAGGTTTCCCACTTTCGTGGTCGGTAAAGTTATACCCTCCACTGGTAGTACCTTTATTGGTATAAAAGGGAGTGAGACTAAAGGTATAACGAGCTCCTATACTGAATTTTGTATCAGGAATATGGTATCCTAAACCTACACCTATGGCAAAGTCAAAATCTTTTGCAATGTCTTTTAGCTTGTCGCTATGAGTAACATTATTTCCATAGTAAGAAAGAGAAACTTCGTAATCAAGTGAGTTTTTTACATTGAAAGCAAATTGAGGCCCTGCTTCGGCATAAAAACCTCTGTAGGTATATTGTACCATTATGGGAATACTGATATAATTCATTTTTACATTATCAGTATATACTACAGGCGCTCCTCCATAATCTCCTGTAATCTTAGATTTATAGCCCAGCATAGAGTATAGTACTTCGGGCTGCAAGCTAAGAGATGGGAGTATTTTATAATTTGCAAAAACACCTCCTACAAAGCCTACTTTGTACTTTGTTTGACTTGTATCGTTTATATTGGAAATGTTACTTCCTGCTTTTACTCCAAAAGAAAAGCGACTTTCTTGCGAAAATGTTACAGAACCACATAGAGCAAGTGTTAAAAATAATATCTTTTTCATTTTATAAAGGTTTTATTGTTCTATTATTTGTACGGGGCCTATGAGTCCAGCACTCATAGTATCACTGCCTTTGAGCTTTTTGAATACTCTTTCTCCTTTTTCAGCTTGTCCTACAAAATCGTTGTAAGCGGCATTTGTGATAGTAATTTCGAGAGTATTGCTACCTTGTTGAAGATAAGGAGTAATATCGGTTACAAAAGGCATAAACACTTCTGAGCTCACTTTTTTGCCATTCACTACTATATCGGCAGCATAATACACTTTGCCTAAGCTGAGGAAATAGTGTTTGGAAGGACTGAGTGAGTTGATTACAAACTCAGTAGTATAAACAGCAGGAGCGCTGTTGTACTTCAGCTGTGGATGAGTTTTCCAATCGAAAAGAGCGGTGTTTTCCACTTTTATACTTCCTGCTTGTATATGCCACTTTTCAGGAGTAGCTATAGCTTTGGCAACCGATGGATTGTAAAGCACTTTTGAGCTGAGTGGCATCTCGGTCGTCTGCTTGGAGACCATAAAGAAAATACTGCTATAAGGTGGCAACTGATAGCGGTAAGCACCTTTTTCGAGATTGGCAACACGGATACTGCCATCGGTAGCATCGAGCCAATAAGCGTATTCCAACCCTTTTTCAGTTTGAATAGGCACCTCTTGCCAACTGTCGCTTTCGTTCCAGATGAATTGTGTATAACTACCTTCTGAGAGCTTACGGCGTTGCTGACGCAAGGCGAGGTTGGGCTGCATATACGTAATAGGCAACTGAATAGATGGATACCAATTGTTTAGCATTTCTGCTTGCTCTTTGATATGATGGCTGCCAATAGTTTTAGCGAGTGCCTGCATTGCTTTTTGGGTTTTTATATCGTTTTTCTGATAATTGAAATAGTTAGGTTGTTGGGTAGGTACATCGCCTATCAACAATATATTTGCTCCTTTTTTAGCTAACTTTTGTAAGTTTTCAGCACTCTTGAGTTGGATATATGGCAACCGAAACAATATGAGCGATTGGTACTCATTGTCTCGTATGCTGAGGCGTTTGTTGTGTAACAATGAAAGTTCTTGTAAAGAAGCATCGTTGATCCAATCCCAAGTGATGCCACGCTGGTTGAGTTCATCAATAAGAGGCATTATCTGTTTTAACCATTCAGTATCAACAGCACGACTATAGGCTACATTTTTGTTTTCAGCAGGAAGTGGAGGCTCAGTATCCTTCAACTCACCCGCTATCATTACCTCGCGCGGATTCGCAACTTCTTCGCTATAGTTTAAGAAAGGATAGTATATCAGCACATCGGCGTGAGGTTTGCCAGAGCGTAATACGTATTGAGCGCGCTGTGCGTATTGGTTGATTTGGCTAATATATTTCCAGAAAGGATTGTTTTCATTGATATTCGATGAAAAATCAATACCTAAGGCTGAATTGTAGAACGGATACCACCCTTCTTTTGGGTAGCCCTCAGGGAAATATCGATAGGGAGTACCGTGATAGATAATTTGATTTACTCCACTACTGAAGAGCTTATCGAAAGTGAGCTTGAGTTTGTGAGGGGTGGTCATATAAGCGCGTTTAAAATAAACGGCTGCTTCACAACTGATGATAGGGCGATTGTACAGGTGTGCTCCTGAAGTAATGAGTTTGTAACCATTTTCAGAACCTTTGGAGAAAAGCATAGTTTCTACTTCGGGGATAGAAGCTGCACCTGCCGCTGTCATTATATCCATATTAAATCCGTAAGTTTGAGTGCGGTGCAAGAGGTTGCGAGCATTTGCCCAATGTTTAGAGCTATTTAAAAAGTGTTTTTGCAATAAGTCGCTAAGGGTAAGGTCGTAGTCGTAACGCAAGCGCCAATCGTCAGCTCCTAAACTAAAATAGGGAGCATTAGCAGGGTGTGCCATACGTTCGTACATATTGTTATAACCACGCCACATATTAGCAGGTAGGTAAGGGGTAGGGTCGTAACCGCGCTGTTGTTTGAAAAAGCGAATAAAATCATCAGAGAAATGTCTGTTGGCTTTGAACTCGTAACTATCATTGAAAATCGCACGTACGGGTTTGCCAAAATAAGAGGCTAAGCCTGTGCGTTCACCGAAGAGATAGTCGTAATTTTTCTTTACTTGTAGTGAATCGAAATGATTGAACACGTAGCCCGCTTCGCGTTTGGCGATGAGCATAGGCGTTTCCTGAGTAGGCACCGACCAAAAGGCGATGGCTTTCCACCCTTTGGGAGCGCTGTATTGTATAGTGTTGTTTTTTACTTTATCGGTAATATTGATGAGCGTTTTAGGGTCTATACGGAAGGTTTTATCGGTAGCAGTAGTATCATTTAGGAATTTACCAGCCAATACAGCTACTAATTTAGCAGTAGGGACATCGGAATGTGATGCTCTTGGCAGGGCAATAGGTTGCGCACCCAGATTAGCAATGCCAAATTCAAGGGTAAGATTGCCTTCTTCTTTAGCGATATGTGGCCCACCAGGAGGCCAACCGCTACTATTAGTGAAATCGACGATAAGGTTGCGTTTTTGAGCTTCAGCGAGCATTTGCTTGATATTCTCGTAATAAGCAGGAGTGTCGTAGCTCATTATACGGTCGGCACGACCTTTGCCACGCGTGGGCATTACCAAAGCGAAAGGTTGGATTTCCACCCCTCCAAAGTGATTGTCGGCAAAGAGATTGATTTCCCGTTTTAGCTCTTCGGGAGTGATATCGTTCCCTGGTAGCCACCAACGAGTAAAAGGGGCAAACTGAGGTGCCGGATGAGCAAAGCTTTCAGCAGAGAAAGTTACCGACGGCAACCAGTATTTCTCGGCTTGAGTTTGTGCCTTGAGTGGGGTGATTGCCAAGAGTATTAAAGGAAATAAGCGTTTCATAAGCTAAGAAATAAGAGGTAAGAAAGGAGGCGCTTGCCTGCGCCTCCTTTGGTTTAAAAAAGATTACTTGATTTTAGTACCTTCGATATCAAACATATCGTTCATACTGCCTTCTACTTTTTTATCGCCTTTCTTCTCTATATAAAGAGGAACGTTATAACCGTTGCCGATGAAATTGGCATAGAAGGTATTGCCTTCAATCTCAGCCTTAGTGAGTTTGTTAGCATTGGCATCGTCACCACCGATAGTACCACCAAGAGTACCATCGCTATTTTTGGTGATATTGAGAACCATCTCGGTATCGCCATTAGGAAGTCCATAGACCATCAGTTTCCATTTGCCTATAAAGAATTTTTCGGTTTCAGATTGTGCTTGGACAGTTGCAAATCCTGCAAAGAAGAGGACTGCTACGATTAAAAGTTTTTGAATGTTTTTCATAATGATAAAATATTAAAAATGTTACTGTTTTAGAATTTGAAATTAAGAGTGAGTTCGTAAGTACGTGGACGAATAGCACCTGCTACAATTTTACGACCTATGTAATTAGTATCGTCGAGAATTTGATTAGCACCCACAAGGGCACCTTTGATACCTGTTTCGTTCAAAATATTTACTACTTGGAATTTGAGGTCGATGTTGCGGTTAAGCTTGTAATCTACCCCTCCAAAGCTTTCCCACCAACCGTTGTAAGAAATCGCATTGGTAGGGTTACCGTACTGATTGCCAAAGTAGCGGAAACTGAGCCACAAGCGGAGGTCGCCTTTGAGCATAAAATAGCTGGGGTCTATTTCTATAAGAGTTTTTGAAAGCTCAGGAATGATTTTATCGTTATAGCTATAGCTTATCCCATAGGCACTGTACTCATAGTCTTTATACTCTGGTTTTTGGAGTGTGAGCAGGAAGTGCAAGTTGAAATTCTTGAACGGCTTAGAGATAATGTCGGTAGTCCAACCAAGGGTAGCAATATCGTAGAACAAAGGGTAGAAAGTTTTTTGTTCGCTGGGATTTGCTGGATTTACGATAGACTCAGAGGCAATATTGTTCTTTTTATAGATACGAGTTACTTTGGATACCAAACTGATGAGATCGCCGTGATTCCAATACACCCCTCCACCGTAGTTCAGTACGCTTTGGGTAGTAGTATGAGGAGTCGCAAATATTTCCTTGCCATTAGTGTCTTTTTCGTTATTAGCATTATCCCAATAGCGTGCAGCCCAATCGTTATAAGTAATATCACCCAAGAAACCAAACTCGTTAGATACTTTGGCTACAAAGTTGAAATAGCCTACTTTGTTCCAGTCCTTGAATTTCTTCTTTATAAGATCACGGTTTTGCACATATTGATTTGTATAAGGATCGCGAGTACTATAGTCGTAATATCTCTCAATGCGAGCGCCGAAACCAATATCGAAACGGTCGTTCAGTTTGATATCATCAGAAGCATAGAAAGCTAACTTTTTATCACTTGTTATTTTATAGCCTCCATAAGAGTTTCCTAAAATACCATATTGAGGGGTAATATTAACCATTCCTCCCCCTACATAAGCATCTAAGCGTTTAGGATTCGCTTCTACCGTTTGATAGAACAAACCATTGTGTTGTATCTCAGGAGCACGGTAATATTGGTAAGTAGTTCCTAATCTCAGACTGTGTTTGTCAAATTTTTTAGTAGCCTCTAAACGAGTAATCCAAGTGTTGATTTCTACCTGAGGGTAGTATTGCACTGAGTTTAGTTGTACCGCACCGTTGTACTCTTTGTTGGTACCTACGTATTTAAAAGTCATACCTTGTTGTGCTTGTTGGTCGGGGTCGGTAATAAACATACTCAAAGGGTATAGAATAGTAAAGGCAGCTTTGGAATTCATATACATATTGGCGTAGTTGAGTTTCCAACCATTATTAAAACGATGTTCACCAGTGAGGTAGATAGCATTGGTGATGTTTTTAGAGGCTTCATCAGAATTGAGGTCGCCAAGTTTAGTTTCACCTGTGTTGTAGTCTTTATATGGAAACAGACCATCATTAGGTATATACACATCTTTACCCAAATCAAAACCGTCTATAGCTTTAGTTTTACCTTTACCTTCGTACACAAAAGGGCTATAAGCACCGAGCATAGGTATATCGGTTGCGTGTTTGTAGTAAGCACGCACAAAACCTTTGCTGTACTTTTTAGAGACTCCTATTTTAAACATTTCGAAGCGGTCTTGGAAAGGAGTGAATTGATAATTACCACCACTACCACGTTCAAAAGTTTCGTTGAAGCCTGCCATAAAGCCCCAACCTTTTTTGCCGATAGGTGCTGTTACTGAAGCGTCGAGATGGCTACTACCATAATTGGTAAAATAAGTAGAAGCATAACCTTGCAACTTGCGACCAGGTTCTCTGTCCCAAGAGGTAACGATATAACCCACTTTACCATAAGTAAGAGCGCCATCTTGGAAAGACATCATCCCGATGCGCCCTATGGTGCTATCGTAGCGCCACGCGGTGGTAGGTATTTGTGTCCAAAAGGTGTATACTACAGGAATGTCGTTCTCAAGGATAAGAATATCGCCGTTAAAAGGCAAGCCAATGTTCAACTGACGAGGAGAGGTAGCACTACTGGCGTTGAGCATTACATTGCGGTTTTCGGTATCGCGTTCTTTCACATCTTTACCTAAAATATCTTTTTTAGGTGTGATAGGAGAAGTAGAAGGTAAAGAATCTACTTTAGGCGCGGGAGGCACGGTATCCATAGTAACCACAGGTACTATAGTATCCGTAGGCTGAGTGACGGGCTCTTGCGCATAGGCTGAGGTAACAGCCAAAAGGCAAAGCGAAGTGAAGTTTGTTATGAGCGTTTTCATATCGGTAATGTATTAATTTGTTATGAGATTTTTCGTGTTATAAATAAAATACCTTTTTGTTTGTTTATATTTATTATTGTTTTATTTCGGTGCAAAGGTATAAAATAATTTATTACGTACAATATACGTAATGTATTTATTTTGTTATATCTGTAACAGACAGATATTAATATATTGTATATTAGTTATTTATATAGATAATTATTTTACGTAAAAAATACGTAATGTGTGGTTTCTTTTTGTTTTTTATGAAATAACAGATTGTTAAAAATATGCTTTCTAATAGAAATAAATGAAAACTTATCCAAATAACACAGCGCTTATTGGCTAATTGATAATTTGCTAATTAGTTAATTAGCAAATTATTTATACCTTTGTGCCCTAAAAAAAACAAGTAATGGACAGAAAAGAACGCATTATCTTAAATGATATCCTCAACGGCGATAAGATTTTTTATAGAAATATAAGCGTAGACAACGTAATCTTTGGTTACCACGAAAGAGAACTGAAAGTGCTTTTATTCAAGAATGCTGCTCAAGAAAGATGGTTGTTACCTGGAGGTTATGTAAAGAAAGACGAGACGTTGGAAAAAGCAGCTCATAGAGTAGTGCGTTACCGTACAAACTTAAAAAAACTTCATTTACATCAGTTTTTTACTTTTGGGAATCCGGATAGGAACAAAAACACTCACTTTACTTCTGAACTTTTATCGACTATTACCGGACAAGAGGTGACGAAAGACCATTGGCTATTAGACAGCTTTATATCGGTAGCGTTCTTTACCTTGGTGGACTATTACCAAGTGAAACCTACAGGTAGTTTTTATATAGAAGAATGTCAATGGTGGGACATCAGTAACCTTCCTGAAATGGCTTTTGACCACCGAGAAATTATAGACCAAGCGCTGTTAAGCTTGCGTTTCTTTTCACACGTTAGCCCCATAGGAAAGGAGATGCTTCCTGAAAAGTTTACCATTCCAGAGCTGCAATCACTGTACGAAACAATTTTAGGAAAGAAGTTAGATAACCGGAATTTTGTAAAGAAAATGACTAATATAGGACTGATAGAAAAATTAGACGAGAAGAGAAATATAGGCAAACACCGTTCGCCTTTTTTGTATCGCTTTAACCAAGCGCGATACGATGCTTTAGCCAAAGGCGATGAGTTTATAGTGTTTTAAATTGATGTAAGAAAAGTGTAGCTTACACTACAGAAATCTTACAATCTTTAGAAAATCAAACAAATAAACAGCAAAGCTGTTTTAAAAGTCGCGCACAAAGCCAGCGAGGGCTCACGGTTGGGTATGTGGGGGCAGATTAATTAGCAAATGAGAAAATTAGGAAATGAGTAGTGATAAAAATCGTTTTTTGATAGGTCAGACTTGTTGAACAAATCGGATAGGTTAGAGAGAGCGGAAGGAAACGGAGAAATTCAAAAGAGGGGAAATAGGGTTTTTGATGAAAAAAGGGTGTGAGGAGGGTGGAGTTAGCTTATAGAGAGCTTATAGGAAGGCTTATACGAATCTTGGACGATTGGTATAGAAAGGGTATATAAATAGTTGAATAATAGCGTAATACAACACGGGTAAAAATGTTAAAAAGAGGGTTTCGAGGCGAAAGAAAAGGGAAGAGGTGATAGGCCTTAGGC
>NZ_KB291500.1:21631-61145 GCF_000318315.2 Capnocytophaga sp. oral taxon 324 str. F0483
CCTTAGGCCATAGGCACTAGGGGGGAGTATGACGAAAAAGGGAAGGGATAATTAGGAAATTAGAAAATTAGAAAATTAGTAAATGGGGAAGTGTGAGGCCTTAGGTCATAGGCAATAGGGGATAACATCCCCCTATTCACATACTCCGCTCTTGTGGACTTCCGTTCAAAGGGGGAGTGTAGTGACGGGAAAGCAAAAGAAATGACGAATGACGAGAGGCAAATGACGAAGGAAATGTGATGAAAATCTCTTGCTGGCTATCTTCAAAAGGGGGAATGTGGCGAGTCATTTATTCGGTAAGCCCCCGAACCCCCGAAGGGGGACTAGCTGGAAAAGGAGACAAACCTCCTCCTATCACATACTCCGCTATCGCGAGGCACATACCCAGCTGTCGCTAGCTACCTTCAAAGGGGAATTAATGATGGAAAAGTGTAATGGTAATCATTATTGGGTAGGGTATTTATGAGCTAATTTTACAAATTTGCTCGTTTGCTAATTATCTTCTACCTTTGCACTTTAAACTTGTGAAGACTAATAGCTATGAACACGTGGAACATCATCGTAGAGGGCTTTAATAAAGCTGAGGTTACCAAACACGAAAGTATTTTCAGCCTTGGAAATGGGGCTATGGGAATGCGCGCTAACTTTGAAGAGGACTATACGGGCGATACACTTCAAGGGAGCTACATCGGTGGGGTGTATTACCCCGATAAAACCCGAGTGGGCTGGTGGAAAAACGGCTACCCTGAGTACTTTGCCAAAGTGCTTAATGCGCCCAGCTGGATAGGACTGCACATTAAAATAGACGGGGAATTATTAGACTTAAACACTTGTTTGGAGGTAAAAAACTTCCGCCGACAACTGAATATGAAAGAGGGTTGGTACGAGCGAAGTTTTACGGCTACGCTTCCTAACGGTGTGGAAATTGCTGTAAAAGTGGTGCGTTTGCTCTTGTTGCGTTATGATGAAATAGGAGCTTTACGTTATGAGATTAGTCCTCTTAATGCTCATACTTCCATAGAAATAGAAAGTTACTTAGACAGTGGTATTAAGAATAATGATGCTAACTGGGACGAGCATTTTTGGAATACTTTGGAAATTTATTCGGAAAACAACTGCGCTACTATACTTGCTGAAACTAAAAAGACCGCCTTTAAAGTGCAAACCTTTATGGAAAATCATCTTTTTATAGAAGGAAAAGAACTGAATATCAGTGGAAAAGAAAATAGAAAGGAGAACTATATAGGGTTGTGTTACAACTTAGAGGTTAAGAAGAATGATGTTTTTTGTATTGAGAAGTTTGGGGGGTATTTGAGAGATGAAATGGAAAACATCCCCCCTACCCCCCTTCAAAGGGGGAATGTAGGGACGGAGAAAAATATGCCTTTTGAAAGAAACTTCTCCCCTATCACATACTCCGCTCTCGCGGACTTCCTTGAAAGGGGGAATGTAGCGATGGAAAAGGTACGAGACGCACAGGCATTAACATTTGAGGGGTTATTGGAGATGCAGAAAGAAGATTGGGCGGCGATATGGGAGACATCGGATATTGTGATTGAAGGTGATGAGAAAGCACAACAAGGTATCCGGTTTAATATCTTTCAGCTCAACCAAACGTATCAGGGCAAGTATGCCCATTTGAACATAGGGCCTAAGGGTTTTACAGGGGAAAAGTACGGTGGTAGTACCTATTGGGATACTGAGGCTTATTGTCTGCCTTTTTATATGGCTACCAAAGGCGCGGAAATAGCTCGCAATCTGCTGTTGTACCGCTATAAACAGTTGCCACAAGCTATTGAAAACGCCCAGAAACTCGGTTTTACTGGCGGGGCTGCACTCTACCCTATGGTAACGATGAACGGTGAAGAGTGCCATAATGAATGGGAAATTACCTTTGAAGAAATACACCGCAACGGGGCGATTGCTTTTGCGATTTATAACTATACCCGTTATACGGGCGATGAGTCGTACCTGAAAGAATATGGAATGGAAGTGCTTATTGCTATTGCACGTTTTTGGGCACAAAGGGTCAATTTTTCAGAAGAAAAGAAACAGTACGTAATCTTAGGGGTGACAGGACCTAATGAGTACGAAAACAATGTGAACAATAATTTCTATACAAACTATCTTGCCTCTTGGTGTTTGAGTTATGCAGCGACTATGGCACTGAAATACAAGAGTGAAAAGCAATGGGTGACTATTAAAGAATTGAAGGAGTGGAGTGATATTGTGGAACATATGTACTTGCCTTATAGCGAAAAGTATGATGTATACTTGCAACAAGACGGTTTTTTGGATAAAGACTTGAAGCCTGTAAGTGCCATTCCTACTGGGGAGCGCCCGCTCAACCAACATTGGTCGTGGGATAGGATATTGCGTTCGCCTTATATCAAACAGGCAGATACGTTACAGGGGTTTTATTTCTTTGAAGAGCGATTTACCAAAGAACAACTCCAAAAGCACTATGAGTTTTATGAGCCTTTCACCGTACACGAGTCGTCACTTTCACCTTGTGTGCATAGTGTACTCGCATCAGCCTTAGGGAAGACAGAGGAAGCCTACGCGCTCTACCTGCGTACAGCTCGGCTTGATTTGGACGACTACAACAAGGAGGTACACGAAGGGTTACACATCACCTCGATGGCAGGCACGTGGCTCAGCATTGTAGAGGGCTTTGCTGGTATGCGTGTAAAGAACGGTACACTAACGTTTACGCCTCGCTTGCCTAAACAATGGAAGCGTTTATCGTTTAAAGTGATATTTAGAGGAGAAGTAAAAGAAGTGATTATTTAAATGACAAAAGATTACCTTTTTTATCTATATTTACCTCTCTGCCTTTCTTTATGAGGATATAGTAATAATCTTCCCATTCCTCATTGCTTTTAGTATAGGGTTCAGCCTGTTCGTATTCAAAAGGAATGATTATATTACCGAGATTATCAATCATTCCCCACTTACCTTTATACTTCACCATTGCCTTTTTACTATCGTTGAAATCATCAGCGTCATCATATACAAAAGGCAATACTACTTTCCCTTTAATATTTAAATAGCCATACTTATTACCTTGTTTAGCGCGAGCCAGACCACCGAAAAAGAGGTCTATTTCGTCATACCAAGGAGTGAGTGTTTCGTTATTAGTACTAAGAAGTTTTTTCTTATCATTGAGTTGTACAATAAAAACACCTTCGGAATACGAAATAAAATTATACTGAGCAGGAATGAGTTCTTCACCCGAAGGGCGTATCACCCCATATAAATTATTAATAGTAACATCATAAAAAGGTATTTCGGCAGAAGGGTAGATGTTGATATAATCATACTTCAAAGGTGCTACGACGGTACCTTCGGCATTTACGAGTCCGTATTTATTATCTTTTCTTACCATTGAAATTCCGTTTTGAGACGGATATACCTCATCGTATTTTCTGCGCCAATCGGTATTACAAGCCGTACAGAATAAAGCTAAAGTAATAATAAATAGTCTTTTCATAAGTGTATGTATTTTTAATGTTAGTATTTTATTTCTCTTTCTGTAAATCCTACAATATATCCATTGACAAATACAATGCGAGTAACCCAATTACCTTGCTTATCAAAAGTGTGTTCAAACTTCTGGTTATTTACGCCGGTAGGAATACCTTTTTTATCATATGTATAATGCATTACATCAGGTTTGGTGTTTCCCTCAGCAATACTGCGTTCCACTACCCTACCCTCACGGTCGTAACGCACTGAGATGCGCATCTCGGTAGGTGGATTTCCTTCGGTTACCATTTTGAGCAAAGTGCGCTGGTTATTTTTATCAAACTCCTGGAATACCTTCGCTTTACTATCGGGTGTTACTAAGAGACCTTCGGTAGGGTTACCGTTGGCGTCCCACTTGTTAAAAGTATAGGTTTGTGTAGGCGAAGCACTACCCTCCATCATTGTACGATAAGTTACTAAATGCCCTTGGTTATTATATTCATAAACTCCCGTAAAACTCTGTATACCTCCGTGAGCCATTCTCAATATTTTCACTTGTAGAGGTTTTTGCTTAGCATTGTAAACATAGTCGTAACGCAAAGTAATACCACTGTATTTTTGTTCTAATTGCAAGGTGTTTCCTTCTTCATTAAATTCATAATAATTTTCGGTTGCAAGACGTTTTTGTTTAAGATTACTTTGAAAGACGTCATAAGTACGTTCGACAAGAACTTTTGCTTTACCATTGAGTTCTTTCTCCAAACGTGTAGCTGGAGTATTGATAATTTGTGCCATTCCGATAAAAGGAAATAACAACAGGATTAAAAACTTTTTCATACTGATATATTATTATTTTACGCCGACAAAGGTAATAAATATTTTTTAATAAAGCTATATATTCAATTCATAAATGTTCCACGTGGAACATTTATGAATTGGCGATTGAGAATTGATAATTAAGAACTCATTTGTTTATCTGCTATTTTCTCACTACTTTTGCCGCATACTTTTTACTTATATGAATCGGTTTATAGTAAACAGATATTTAGTGCCTAAGGGTTTTAGTGGTATTACCCTCTACCCTTTTATATTTACTAATGACCAAAAACTATTGAAAGATACACAATTCATCAACCACGAACGCATACATTTAGCTCAGCAACGAGAACTCTTGGTAATATTTTTCTATATATGGTATCTTGTGGATTTCATACTGAAATATATTAAGTATAAAGATAAGAAGAAAGCTTACCATAATATCATCTTTGAACGTGAAGCGTACGAGAAAGATTACAACCTTGAATATTTGAAGAAGAGAAAACTGTTTGCTTTCTTACGAGGTAAAAGATAAAAAATAAAAGACAAAAAGTAAGTATATAAAAAATGTTCCACATGGAACATTATCAATTGATAATTCACAATTGATAATTCACAATTGATAATTGACAAGTAGTAACTAACGACTAAACACTAACAACTAATGACAATTAAAGATTACAGCGTATCACAAGAGGATTTTACTCTCGTATATGATTCAGTATTAAAACTTTACCGCACTACTCCCCTACCTAATAACCTTAAAAAATACTATGAGAGTGAGGATTATATTTCGCATACAGACAGTCGCAGAACACTATTTGATAAACTCTACCAATGGGTGAAAAGTTATAACTTAAAGCACAAAATAAAACTCATCGAACAATACAAAAAAGGAAATGTTCGTCTGCTTGATATAGGTGCAGGTACAGGCGACTTTGTGCGTAGTGGTAAAGAGTGTACTCATTGGGAGACTATGGGCATAGAGCCCAGCGAGAAAGCACGTACCAAAGCAAAAGAAAAAGGAGTTTTGTTACAAGCTGATTTTAGTAACTTCCTCCCCCACTCTTTTGATGTGATTACTATGTGGCACGTATTGGAACACGTACCCGATGTAACACGAGAAATACAGCTCATCAGTAACTTACTGAAAGAAGACGGCTTAGCTGTTATAGCTGTACCTAATTATCGTTCGTGGGATGCACAGCACTACGGAGCCTACTGGGCAGCTTATGATGTGCCCCGACACTTATGGCATTTTTCTAAGGATAGCATCGAACAGCTTTTTACCAAAGAAGGTTTTGAGTTACTTGCCACCCACCCTATGCTTTTTGATGCCTTCTATGTGAGTATGCTTTCCGAGCAATATAAAACAGGTAAGAAAGATTTTCTTAAAGGTTTCATCAACGGAGTCCGTTCAAATTATTATGGTTGGAGGAAAAGAGAATACTCATCGCAGATTTATGTTTTAGGTAAAAAATAAGAGGTAAGAGTTAGAAATTGTCTATTTTTTTATATTTCTGAAGCTAAAAATAGTAAAAACTTAAAATAAGACGTTTTTATAAGACTTCTCAACTATTACCCTATACTTTATTACTTTTTAAAAAATAGTACTTAAAATAAGCTGTAATAAAGTCAGTTTTGATAAAGTACACTTATAGAAGATTGTTTCTGATATAGAATAAATTTATACAAGGTAAAAGAAGGTAGTAAAATGTTTCACGTGAAACAAGGTGTAATGAATAGTGACGAAAGAGAGTATTTCACTTTTTTAGTAACAAAATTAAAAAATATTTCTTTTACACGTAAAACTTTCTTACTTTTGCCACGTAATTCAAATTAAACATTATAAAAATGAAAAAACTCATCTTAACAGGCGTAGCACTGCTCGCCCTTACTGCTTGTACCGACAAGGTGGCGTTTGTAGATAACTCTAAACTTCTAAACGACTATCAAGAAAAAAAAGACATCGAGGCAAAACTAAAAGGACAAATTAGTGCCTACGAACGAAAACGCGACAGTATTTCAATGGCGTTCCAAACTGAAGCGCGTGCTTTCGACGCTCAGGCTAAAACTCTCCCTCAGAACGTAGCTCAGAAAAAATACAACGAACTGATGCAAAAAAGCCAAATATTGCAACAACATTTGCAACAAGAGGAACAAAAAATACAAATGGAAAGCCAAACTCAAATGGATTCTCTACTTAGCAAAGTGAAGAAAAACATTAAAGAATATGGCAAACAAAAAGGCTATACCTTTATCCTTGGTGCTAACGACGGCGGCAGCGTGCTCTATGGTGCTGATAACAAAGATATTACTAAAGAAGTTACTGAATACTTGAACAATCAATATAAATCAGGTAAGAAGTAACAAGGCCACAGGCATTAGGCCATAGGCAATAGAAAATAGACTTTGTCAGAGTTTTAAGACTTTGACAAAGTTTTTTTATTGATAGCTAATCAGTTAATTGTAATACGTTAGGAAAGAACGCTTGGAGTATCAGGAAAACTCCAAAGACTAACAATATAATGCTAATCGCGCGTTTAATTTTGTAGATATGAAAAGCGGTAAGTCGGTTTTTGAGTTTTTTAGCAATGAGAATTTTAAAGATATCTATTGCAAAGTATACTAAGATAATAGAAGTAAAAAACACCAATATTCTACTGGCATTCATATCAAGCTTAGGACCAAAAACAATAATAATTCCTAACCAAAAACCCAAAACGCCTATGTTGATGAAATTCAGTAGAAAACCTTTGATAAAGAGGGCTATATAGTTCACTTTTTCAGCTACTTGCAAATAGGCATTCTCTTTGTTATCTATTGTTTTCTTGAAGTCTTTTTTCAGTTTGATGAACGAGATGAGTCCGTAAGCTATCATTATGAGTCCACCGGCGAAGAAGAGCTTAGGGTCGTCCTTGATTTCGCGTAACAGACTGCTGGTAGTGAAATAGACAATGAGAATGAAAACAGTATCTGCCAGTACTACCCCTGAATTGAAAGCAATAGCTGCCCTAAATCCTTTAGTAATGGCTGTTTCCAGCAATACAAAGAACACAGGACCTATGGTAAAAGCTAACAACAAGCCCAAAGGTAATGCAAGCAATACATCCGCAAACATCTATTTCTACCTAAAATTTGATTAACTGCACAAAAGTACTAAAAAACTGTTGAATTACAAAAAAATAAGGGAGAAGTTTTTAGTACCTCTCCCCTACTCTATTGGTTTTGTGATAATTATTAACTATGGCTTAATAACCTCATTTATTTGTTTGAGAGTTTCTTCATCTTTCAAATCAACTAACATATGAAGGTCATCAGAAAGATAAAAAGTCTTTACATCAGGTACATAAACCATATAAGTACTACAAACAGTTCCACAGCCACCAGCCTCAGTACAGTCATAAAGCAACTGTCCACAACTGACATCTCCATTACAACCCTTTGTCCAATCTCCACCTTTAGCACCTGAACAAGCTACTGTATATTTATCTTTCTTGCGAGAAACTTTCTGGTCTTCATATCTACCAGCAACATCAAAACCTACACCCCAGCTTGATTCAGCAATGATACTTGACAAGAAAGTGATGGTATTGTCATCTTTGTTTAATTTGTATGAGACAAGTAATACTTTCTCATCTGGAACAAAGTCTACTGATTGCTCTGATACAGTTTCGAAGAACTCTTTATAAGTCATTGACTTATTTTGCAAATCTTGCAATGAATTTTGATTTTTATCCTTAGAGCAAGATATAAAGGCTATGCTTAAGCATACCGTTAGAAATGAAAATTTAAATATTCTTTTCATAGTGTAAATAATTAAAAAATTACATTCTATCTTCATTTGTGGAAATTAATCTATCAATATCAGCTGATATATAAAAAGCTTTTATATCTGGAACATAAACCATATTAGCTTTACAAACAGTTGCGCATCCTCCTTGATTCAAGCAACTTTTAACTACACCTAAACAACTATATGCTTCACATTTTTTACTCCAGCCTTTATCACAAGTTACAATATAATCATACTTTTCTCCTTCACGAGAAGCTTGAAGCTCGTAATGCTTAACTATAGCATCCCAAACTACTTTTTCACTGGGAAAAGCCTCAGTACTTGACAATAAAGTAATAGTATCATCTTTCGCATTAAATTCGTAAGAGATAAAAAGTACTTTATCTTCTGGAACACTTACTTCTTTTTCTGAAACAGTTTCAAAGAACTCCTTATAAGTCATTGACTTATTTTGCAAATCTTGCAACGAATTTTGATTTTTATCCTTAGAGCAAGACACTAATACTACTGCAAAAAATAGTATAAACAACGAAAATTTCATTATTTCTTTCATACTAATTTAATTTTAAATTATTAATTTAATTTTCTTTGCACGTTCTTTTTTATGAAGACAATAACCCGTAGCTCAGTTAGGGGAAGCCATTTTTAAGGAAAAATCCTCACTATATTTTGTTTACAGAAGAAAACAACAAAATATATCTCCAAAGGAAATAATATCAATATCAGTCATAAGCATAGAGATTAGGATTAGTTGAGGCAAAAGTACATCATTTTTATATAATTTCCAAATATATTTAACTTTCAAGAAGGTATCCGAAAAGTTTTATTTATGTGGACGTTTGCAAAACTCCCATTAAAAAGTTTAGTTCTTCAGATGTTTTAACAGAACATACCGCATTGCGTCGTAGAAAAGAGCAGTGGATAAATGTCCTGTATTCCAAATTTCTACTTTTAGATTTCCATAAGCGGGAGCGTGCTCGTGAAGTGGTAAAAACAAATCATAGCGAGCCATAACCGGAAATACATTTTGGGATTGATTTTCTTGCCATTGGGTTGAGAAATTTAAGTGATGTGTAATGATTTTGTTTCGCTCGATTTCGCTTTCAGTAGCCTTTTTCTTTGGGAAAATAAAAAACTTTTCGTGTGCCACTGTTCCTACTATCGGTACATAGAAATCTGCCGAATTATATGCCACTCGATGCCTGTTTGTTATCACAGCCCCCAAGCTGAATCCGCCAATTTCGATAGTCTGTACTCCTTTTTGTCGTAAAGTGTGAATCAGCTTTTCGGTTAATTTCACACTTGTTGCCATCGTTGCCATAAAAGTCGATAGGTTCGCTGTGCCCTGTCTCAAAGCCCCTTTTTGCTTGTGAAAAGGAGTTCGGACTACGATTAGATTTATACCCAAATCGTTCAGTATCACTTTTTTGAAAATCTTAGAAAAAATACCGTAGAAAGGATATTCCGATGCTCCGTGATGAAAAATGAGTGTATTGGAAGTGTCTGAATCCCATTTGTATACTAAAAATGCGGGATCTAAGATACCTGCTTTGGTAGAAGCTTTTACCTCGTATAATCCTTCTCTGTTCCAATCGGGAATTTCTAAATTTATAGCTTCTAAGTGTTCTGTAAAATCGGCTGTTTCCACTCCGTTAGGAAAATAAACAGGTTCAGAATAAGCTACTTTGTCTACCCAAAAATTCAGATTAAAAGCAGGAATTTCTTTTTTAATCGCAGAATCCGATGCTTGTATGAATGTTTTATCTATTTTTTCGTAAGACGGATTCCGAAACAACCACAGAAGACCGATTGCTAAGAAAATAATAACTGACGATAAAAATAAATATATCATCATTTTGATTTTCATTGTTTTTAAATTTGTAAGGACGTTTGCAACACATACTATAAAAGTAGTTGATAATCAGAGTAATCAACTTTGTAGTCGACTTTGTCAAAGTCTTAGGACTTTGACAAAGTATAGCGATGCAAAAAATGCTTGTCGTGCTACGGCTCACTATTCACTTTTCATTATTCACTTATGAGTTCAAAGTCTAATTGCTTTTTCATCAGGTCGGTGTTTTTCACGCGTATCATTACTTCATCACCAAGCTGGTAGGTTTTGCCAGTGGCTTGTCCTACCAAGGCGTATTGTTGTTCGTCGAAAGTGTAATAATCGTCTTTAATGTCGCGAGCGCGTACCAATCCTTCGCATTTGTTTATGGTAATTTCTACATAAATACCCCATTCGGTTACGCCCGAAATCACTCCTGCAAACTGCTGGTTTTTATGTGCTTCCATATATTTCACCTGCATATATTTGATAGAATCACGCTCAGCTGAGGCTGCTAAACTCTCCATTTGTGAGGAGTGTTTGCATTTGGTTTCATATTCGGATTCGGGTTGTGAGGGGGCGCCATCTAAATAGAGTTGCAAAAGGCGGTGCACCATCACATCGGGATAACGGCGTATAGGCGAAGTGAAATGGGTATAATAATCAAACGCTAAACCGTAGTGTCCTATGTTTTTAGTAGTATAAGTAGCCTTTGCCATTGAACGTATTGCCAAAGTATCGACTAAGTTTTGTTCTTTCTTACCCTTTACTTCTTCTAAGAGATTATTAAGCGAATCGGTAGTGGTTTGGCGGTTTTTCAAATCTAAACTATAACCAAATCGGTTAATAACTGTGTTGAACTGTTGTAGTTTCTCGGCATCGGGTTCGTCGTGTACGCGGTATACGAAAGTCTTTTTCATTTTGGCTACATACTCGGCTACCTTTCTGTTAGCCAAGAGCATAAACTCTTCAATCAGCTTGTTGGCTTCCTTGCTTTCTTTGAAATATACCCCTGTAGGGTTGCCATTCTCATCGAGGTCGAACTTCACTTCTACTTTATCAAAAGTAATAGCTCCCAAACGCATACGCTTACCGCGAAGTTTTTCGGCTAAGGCATTGAGCGTGAGAATAGCATCTACTACTTCAGCAGGTACGGCACGCTCTTTATCGGTAATGGAAGTTTCAGCAGGAATGGTGTACCCCTCCCCTACTTTAGCTTGTTCTATTACTGATTGTGCTTCTTCGTAAGCAAACCTAAATGACGAATGTGTTACAGTGCGTCCTATCCAAATATCTACTACTTCAGCTTTTTTATTCATCTCAAACACTGCCGAAAAGGTGTATTTATCTTCATCGGGGCGGAGTGAACAAGCGAAGTTACAGAGCACTTCGGGTAACATTGGCACTACCCTATCTACCAAATATACTGAAGTAGCACGGTTATAGGCTTCCTCGTCTAATATAGTACCTTCTTTTACGTAGTGCGATACATCGGCAATGTGTACACCAATTTCGTAATTGCCATTTTCTAATACTTTGAATGAAAGTGCATCGTCAAAGTCTTTTGCATCACGAGGGTCGATAGTGAAAGTGAGGGTTTCACGCATATCACGACGACGGGCAATCTCGTCATCAGTAATAGAAAAGTCTAACTTTTTAGCAAAGGCTTCTACCTCTTCTGGATAGGTATAAGGCAGACCGTATTCGGCTAAGATAGAGTGCATTTCGGTAGTTTGCTCTCCTGGTTTGCCGAGTATCTGTTCCACTACCCCCATAGGCGAATCGCTTTTGTCTTTCCAATCTTCAATGCGTACAATTACACGGTCGCCGTCCTGAGCGCCATTGAGTTTGTCTTTCAACACAAAGAAATCAGTATACATACGGGCATCGGTAGGGACGACAAAAGCAAAATTCTTGTGCATTTGCACAGTACCTACAAAGCGCACTTTGTTGCGTTCTAACACCTTACTAATTTCTCCTTCCATCTTATTGCGATTTCTAAAACGCGGAAATACATACACTTCCACCAAATCGCCGTGGAGAGCTTTGTTTAGAAAATTCTGTGCTACAAAAATGTCGTTGTCTAAACCATCAACTATTACATAACCATTACCGCGCGTACTCACATCAAGCGTACCTACATAGTAGTGTTGCATAGGGATAGCTTGGTACTTTCCACGGTCGATTTCTACAATGCGTTTTTTCTCTTTCAGTTGTACGAGTTGTTTCACCAGCATATCACGACGTGGTGCATCGGTAATATGGAGTTTGGCAGCAATTTGCTTGTAGTTAAAGCTCTCTTCGGGGTGTTCTTGTAACACCGAGAAAATCGCTTTGATAAGCTCTTGCTTGTTGCGTTTAGCTAAGCTCTTATTCTTTTTAGGTTTTCCTGATTTTCCTTGCTTTTGAGTTTTATTTGTTTTTTTCATATTGCAAAAGTAAATATTTTTGAGTTATCAACAATCACCAAATTATAAATTGAAAAAGATTTCTTTCTAAAAAAAGAAGGGTTATTATTATGATGACGTTCATAAGAGGGATAAAATTAAGCTGAAAAACTTGTTTTTTTCAGTTTAAGAATATTATGATTAGTTATCAACAATAAAAAGTGATTTACGGTTTTTTAAATGAATATTTTAAGCAAAATTGTTGATAACTCTTTTTGATATTATGCACAACTTTTTGTTGAGAACTTTTCATTGGGCAGATTGTTCATAACTGACAAAAAGTAGTGGATATTTTATAAGAAATAAATTTGCTTTTTTCATCTTCATTTTTGTATACACAGAAAACATAAAAGAGCAAATATTTTAGTGTTTTTTCTTCCTCAAGTTATGCACAATTTAAGAATGGACAATGAACAATACCGATAAGGATAATGAACAACACTTAAATAAAAAAAATAGGAACGAATATTATCCGTTCCTACTTAAAAAAAATTGAATATCTCCACAATGAACTATACTTCTTCTTGATCTTTCAAGTGCTGAATGTATTGTGCTTTTTGGATTTCGGCTCTTCTACGTACAGAAGGTTTAGTGAAATGTTGTCTTTCACGTAGTTCACGTACTACACCTGTACGGTCGAATTTGCGTTTATAACGTTTTAAAGCTTTATCGATGCTTTCTCCGTCTTTTAAAGGAATTATTAACATAAAAATACACCCCCTTTCAATTTTCAGGGCGCAAAGATATGAAGTAATTAGCAAATGAGCAAATTTTTAAGTAGAAAATTTTAGATTTAAGTTTCAGACCTTAGATAAGTTCGGCTTGTTCGGCTTGTTTGATAACTAATGGTTGAATACTGTCATCACTTTCAAAAAACCGGTATTCAGGGGGGATTTTCTTAAAGACTTCTTGCAATTGATGAGAATAGAGTAGGGGAGTGCCAAAAGAAATAGCAATGCCGTGAGCGATGAGCTCTTGTGCTACTTTTAGGTTTTTTCTGAAGCCGTGCAATATCCATAACTGTTGTGAGTGGGTGCGCTTGCGGAGTTGTATTACCTCGGCATAAGCTTTCACACAGTGAATGATAAGTGGGAGCTCTAAACTTTCGGCTAATTCTATGTGTCTTAAAAAGATTTCTTGTTGTAAGGATAGGGGAGAGGTAACGTTCTTATCGAGGCCACATTCACCTATAGCCCAACAGTTGAAGTGCTGGGCTAAGGGTATGAGTGCATTCCACTGCGCCTCAAAATCGTTTAAAAACCAAGGGTGAATACCTACTGAGAAAGGTTCGCTGGTATCGGCGGTAAGTGGATACTGATTGCGAATCACCAAAGTATCGGAAGTTGAGTGCTGGGTATGCGAATGAACGTCGAGATACATTGTTTTAAGAGTTAGGAAGCAGTTAGAAATTAAGGATAAGGAGCAGCGAAGAGTTGCGTCCAATACTTACCGCTACGAGCAACACCTACTTCAGTAACTTGGGCATTCATAATATTAGCGCAGTGTAAAGGACTTTCGAGCCAACTTTTCATCGCTTCTTCTTCATTTTGTTGTCCCATAGCTACATTTTCAGCAAACATAATACATTTATAGCCTGCCTTGATAAGTCTTTCTTTAGGACCTTGTCCGTTTTTACTATAGTGAGTTAATTCGTTGCGTTTAAGCATATCGTCACTATGGGCTTTGGCTACTTTTTCTATTGTTTTATTCCTCTTTACAGGAGGTACAGGTTTAAAATAATTACTACCACAATTGCAGCCTTTTTGTCGTTGCTGATTGATGAGGGTGAGCATCTTTTCAGAGTTCAAACCTGTGGTCTCACTATCTTGTGATTTACTACATTGTAGCGATAGGAGCGCTAAGAATAAAAAGAATAGTTTTTTCATTATTTATATTTAATATTTTTCTTTGTTCTTTAACTGTTTTAACTATATTTTGAAAGGTTGTTATACAACAACTTTTGGTGCAAAGGTAATAAAAATAGAGCTACTAAGCAAGAAAAAAAATAGAAAAAATTTGCTATGTAATAAAAAAGTTGTACTTTTGTCGCCGGCAAGTCCTACACGACCAGCTCCTGAAAAATCCTCCAGGGTGGGAACACAGCAAAGGTATTCGGTTGTAGCGGTGCGATGTAGGTAGCTTGCCACTTTTTTGTTTATAGGGGTAAGCTATTAGGTTAGTTCATTCCTCTTTGGCGTGCGATTTGTTCATAGGCTTGTTGTACTTGTTTGAACTTTTCTTCGGCGCCTTTTTTTATGGCTTCATCTTCAGTAATCACTCTATCGGGGTGATATTTTTTTGCCATATTTCTGTAAGCTTGTTTTACTTCGGCATCGGTAGCTTGGGGGCTTATACCTAAAATAGCATAAGCATTTTCATTGGGAGTTTGGGTATAGCTATTACTACCATAAGTGTTAGCAAACATTGCTTTGATGCTTATAAAATCACTTTTTTCTATCTGGAAGTAATAGGCTATTTGCTCTATTTGTTGTACTTCGTCTTGGCTTACTACTTCATCGGCTTGAGCAATACCAAAGAGAAAATAGAGGATTTGCAAGCGTGTTTCGTAGGTAGTACGAGCGCGTACGTACATTGCTACTCGGGGAGCTTCTATCTGGCGTCCTTTTATTAGTTCATTAAAACTGCGAAATACGGCATTGGCGCGTTCTTTACCATAAAGACGTACGAACTGCAAGCGCACGAAATCTAATTCGGCTTGGGTAACACGTCCGTTGGCTTTGATAACTAAGCTACAAAGTGAGAGGAGATTCAGCTCGAATGTAGCGGGTGATATGTTTTGCTGAAATGGGTTGCGAAAGGGCTGCTCGGTGGGTAGCTGTTGGGTGAGTTGTCTAAAAAGCCAAAAGAAAAAAAGAAATATAAGAATAGAGAATAAGCTCATACGATATAAATTTTAATAATGCTGATAATACCAAAAATGCCAGAAATGCCAATAATACCAATAATTAAATATGAAGCTAATTTACTAATAATATGTGATTTCTCTTTCTACGATATATACTAATTTGCCTTCGGAAAAGCATTTCTTCTCTATCCAATTACCTTTTTCATCGTATTGATAAGAAAAGGTATAGTTTATTTTCTTTGCTTTATTATGGGTCTTCTTTTCGAAGATTAAGAGCATTTCAGTAGGAAAAGGCTCTTTTTTATAGGTATACACTGTTTCGAGACTTTTATTCTTTTCGTTGGATTTGGTTATTTGGTAGGTAACGAATCCGTTTTTATTATACTTTGTCTTCTTGGTGTATTTTACTGATTTATCGGGATTGTAGACTTTGGTTTCGAGTTGGTTATCCCTCTTGTCGTACTTATATGAAGAGTAGTTTTTGATACTTTCATCGGTGTTGTAATAAGTAGCAAAGGTAGGGTAACTGCGTTTGTTTGTATCACTTGAAAGTACTAAATATTCCTTACCTGTTTTAGGGAAGTAGACAGTTTTCTGCATTTTTTTCTCTTTATCGTCATAAGTAAGGGTGTACTCACGCAATAGAGTATCGGTTTCATCGTATACTTTTAAGTTTGTTTCTCGGTTATTATCGTCGTAAGTTACTTCTGTTTTAAGGTTGAACACATTTCGGTCGGCAAACATAATTTGTTGGACAACATATCCTTGCTCATTGGCTAAGAGAAACAGATTTTCATCGTAATAGAATTTCTTTACAGCTGTTTTTTGAATGCGGTGTTTTTTGTTTTCTTTTACTTGATAAGGGATAACGCGCACGGATTTTACGTTTCCTTTTAAAAAGAGTTCTTTGAGCAAAAATATGTTCTGCCCAAAGGTATTAGTAGCTGTTAGTAGGGCAATGAGAGTATAAATATATTTCATAATAATTTGTTTTATGGGGGCAAAGATAGGAGGTAATTAGCAAATGAGCAAATTTGGAAAATTAGAAAATTAGAAAATTAGAAAATTTGGAAATGAGAAAATGAGAAAATGAAAAAATGAAGAAGAGTCTGGTTAGGAGCTCTCGGGGAGACTCGGGAAAGTGAGCCACACAGATAGTTTTTAAGAGAAATAGGGATAAGGATTTTCAAAAAGAAAAATTTACTATTGTATAGGTAGCTTGGACGAACCTTAAACGAACCTTGAACGAATGTTGGACGATAGATGGCGCTTTTTTGGGAGGAGGCATTTTGTGAAATTGAGTTTTGGTGGAAAAATGTACTACTTATATAGCTTGTAAGGCAGAAAAATGTACTGAGTAGGGGAGAGGGCGTTTGGGTATGGCTGGAATTTAAGAAAAAGATAAGGTGAAGGGTAGCAGTAAAAGTGTTGAAAAAGAGGACATAGAAGCAGTTTACGAGAGTTGAGGTATACAGCTTAATACATTAATTATGAATAAATTAAAGGAGGTATACGCAGTTTTTTTAGTTTTTTTATTTGCGTAGTTCATTTTTTATTTGCACCTTTGTAAGATTTTTTGATACACTTGCGCCCTAAATGGCTTGGTGTTTGTGAACTAAAAAATGTAAAAACAGAAACAGAAAACTTATGATGAAGAAAGTCCTTTATTTTTCATTTTTTGCACTTCAGCTTTCGGTATTCACGGCTTGTAATGATACCTCTAATGCTGAGAAGACAACCGCTTCGGCTACTGTTGAGGCACCTAAACCTCCCGTGTATGAATTTGGTTTTAACCTAAACGATTACACGATAGTGAAAGATACGATTAAGCAGGGTGATACCTTTGGTAAACTATTAGAAGAGAACAATATAGGAGCGGTGGATATTCATAATATCACCCAAAAAACCAAAGGAGAGTTTAACCCTAAGAATATACGTACGGGTAAGGTTTACGCTTTTTTGTACGATAAAAAAGACCCCTCGAAACCCCATAGCTTTATCTATCAGCCGAACGTTACAGATTACGTAGTGGTGCGTCTTGGAGACTCGGTTCACGCTTACAAAGCGCAACGCAAAGTAACGATTGTGGAAAAGGCATTGGCAGGAAATATTAACAGTAATCTTACAGTTGATGCGCTTGCGGCGGGTATCAGTGCGAATGCTACCTACCAAATGGGACAGATTTTTGATTACACCATCGACTTTTTCCGCTTGCAAAAGGGTGATAATTTTAAGATTATTTATGAGGAACGTTATGTGGACGACACTATTTTTGCGGGAGTTGAGAAAGTGAAAGCGGCTTATTTTGAGTGGCAAGGGAAACCTTATTACGCTTTTAACTTCACTACCGATTCGGCAAAAGGCACAAATGGCTATTACGACGAAAAGGGGAATATGATGAAGCGAATGTTTTTGAAATCGCCTTTGGATATCTTCCGCATTACGTCTAAATTTGGAATGCGTTTTCACCCTGTGCTTCACCGTATGAAGGGACATTTTGGTACCGACTATGCAGCACCTACGGGTACGCCTATACGGGTGACAGCAGCAGGAACGGTGATTGAGGCGGGCTATAGTTCGGGTAATGGTAACTACGTGAAGGTGCGTCACAACAATATGTATACAACACAGTACTTGCATATGTCGAGAATATTGGCACGCAGAGGACAACACGTATCGCAAGGACAGGTGATTGGACTTGTGGGAAGTACCGGCTTGGCAACAGGTCCTCACGTGTGCTATCGCTTCTGGAAGAATGGAAGACAAGTAGACCCACTCAGAGAGAAGTTACCAGAATCGGTGCCTATTGATGCGCGACTTAAAGCTAAATATTTGAAGGAGATTGCACCACTAAAAGAACAGCTTGACGCGCTAAAAGCGACCCCTATTGAAATGGAAGAGGAGGTAACGAATGTACAAAAGCAAACGGTGTCGTAACAATGGTTAATGATTAGTGATTAATGGTTAATTGAGCAGAAATACAAATGAAAAAGTTTATTTTTTATCTATTGGCTCTTGTGGGCTTTACCGCCTCAGCACAAGTATATGAATTTAAGGTAGTAACCGCTATTGAATCGGTGGTACCTTCGGGAGCAGGACGTTCGCGACTTATCTCAGCCAATGAAACACGCAATTATAAAGAATTTACTACTACGCGCTCGGAAGAAGGAGACGAACGCAACAAAAGCGACCGTGATGAGATTCGCGTAAGGGGCTTTGATGAGACCAAACTTCTCAACTTCTTTAATCTCGGGGGGATTCGTTTTCAGAACATCGCTGCCAACGATGCTCTTATCACTTCTAAGTTGAACACTATGAGTGAAGAAGGCTGGGAACTTGCTTTTGTTACCAGTGGAGTAGAGAGCAATGCAGGAAGCAATGATTCTACTGGTATTTTTATCACCCGTTTTGTGTTTAAAAGACTGAAAAAGTAAGTTTCATTAAGTAATTTGTCAATTAGCAAATTAGCTAAAGGTGAGGCGTCATTATTTTGTAGTTTTGCACCCTGAAAAGACAGATGTTAGTTGCATTACATAGATTATAATTAAACAAATAGAGAATTCAACAGATTATTAAGATAATTAACTTTGCCAAAGTTTCAAACTTTGGCAAAGTGAAAGGTGCAAAATTTACAGACTAATTTGTGATTGACTATAAAAAGAATAACAACATTAAACATATATAAATAAAAATGTTAAAAAATAGTAATCCAACACAAACCAATGCGTGGAAAGCATTGCAAAAACATTTTGCGGAAGTAAAAGACCGCCATATGCTTTCTCTATTTGAGAAAGACCCCGCTCGCGGTGAAAAATTCACTATCAAATGGCACGACTTTTATGTAGATTATTCTAAAAACCGCATAGACGAAGCAACTCTTAAACTCCTTGTGCAACTCGCCGAGGAATGTGGTTTAAAGGACGCTATTGGCAAATACTTCGGTGGCGACCTTATCAACAACACCGAAAAACGCGCCGTATTGCACACTGCCCTTCGCGCGCCCGAAAATAGCGTGATAAACGTAGATGGCAAGAATGTAATGCCCGAAGTAGCTACTGTAAAACACAAAATCAAACAGTTTAGCGAAGAGGTCATCAGTGGCAAACGCAAAGGTTATAGTGGTAAAGCCTTTACCGATGTGGTAAATATTGGTATTGGTGGGTCTGACCTAGGTCCGGCAATGGTAACTGAGGCGCTTAAATTCTATAAGAATCACCTCAACGTACATTTCATTAGCAATGTAGATGGCGACCACGTGCTCGAAACTATCAAGCACCTCAACCCCGAAACTACCTTGATAGTGATTGTTTCTAAAACTTTCACAACGCTCGAAACCCTTTCCAATGCGCTTACTGGAAAAGAATGGTTCCTCAAATCAGGTAGCGAAAAAGATATTGCTAAACACTTTGTAGCAGTATCTACTAACTTGCAAGAGATTGACAAATTCGGTATAGACCCTGATAACGTATTCCCTATGTGGGACTGGGTAGGTGGACGCTTTTCGTTGTGGAGTGCCGTAGGTCTCAGCATTGCCCTATCAGTAGGTTATGACAACTTTGATAAGTTGCTCAAAGGGGCTCACGCTATGGACGAGCATTTCCGCACAGCTCCTTTTGAGAAGAACATTCCGGTAGTCTTGGCATTACTCAGCGTGTGGTACAACAATTTCTACGGAGCCGAAAGCCAAGCTATCATTCCTTATACTCAGTATTTGCACCGATTGGCAGCTTACCTACAACAAGGTATAATGGAAAGTAACGGTAAACAAACCGACCGTGATGGCAACCCTGTAAGTTACCAAACAGGGGTAATCATCTGGGGTGAACCAGGAACCAACTCTCAACACGCGTTCTTCCAGCTCATTCACCAAGGTACTAAATTGATACCTACTGATTTCATTGGCTTTAAACACTCATTGCACGGCAATACCGACCACCACAATAAGCTAATGGCTAACTTCTTTGCACAAACCGAAGCTCTTTTAAAAGGTAAAACCGAAGCCGAAGTGCGCAAAGAAATGGGTGACAAGGTAAACGAAGCCTTAGTACCTTTCAAAGTGTTTACAGGAAACCGCCCTACAACCTCTATCCTCATCGATAAACTTACCCCTGAAAGTTTGGGTAGCCTTATCGCAATGTATGAGCACAAGATTTTTGTAGAAGGTGTGATTTGGAACATCTATAGTTACGACCAATGGGGCGTAGAGCTCGGCAAACAGTTGGCAAGCAAAATCCTTAAAGACATCACCGCTACCGAACTCTCTGCTCACGACAGTTCCACAACCAATTTATTAAAACAATTCAAAAAATAGAAATCTAATTACGAATGACGAGTTACGAATGACAAAACTTTCGTAATTCGTCTTTCGTAATTCGTTATTACAAATGATTCACATTAGAACAGCCGAAGAAATAGAACTACTACACCAAGCAGCCCAAGTAGTATCACGTACTTTGGGCATAATGGCTAAAGAAGTAAAACCAGGGGTAACCACCCTATATTTAGATAAAATCGCCGAAGAGTACATCCGCAGTCAAGGGGCTATCCCAGGATTTTTAGGGTTGTATGGCTTCCCTAATACCCTATGTATGAGCCCTAATGCACAAGTAGTACACGGTATTCCTAACGACCGTCCACTACAAGAAGGCGACATCATCTCAATAGACTGTGGGGCACTGAAAAACGGTTACTATGGCGACCACGCTTATACTTTTGAAGTAGGCGAAGTAGCCCCCGAAGTAAAAAAACTCTTGCGCGTAACGAAAGAATCGTTGTATATAGGTATCCGTCAGTTTCGTGCGGGTAACCGAGTAGGTGATGTAGGGCACGCTATACAACAACACTGTGAGGCACACGGTTATGGAGTAGTGCGCGAACTCGTCGGTCATGGCGTAGGACGCAAAATGCACGAAGACCCCGAAATGCCTAACTACGGCAGACGCGGTAGTGGTAAAAAGTTTAAAGACGGAATGGTTGTCGCCATAGAGCCTATGATTAATATGGGCACCAAGAGCATACGCCAACTTAAAGACGGTTGGACAATCCTCACCGCCGACGGCAAGCCTTCTGCCCACTTTGAACACGATGTAGCCCTCATCGATGGCAAACCTAAATTGCTCTCCACCTTCAAATACATATACGAAGCCTTAGGCATTGAAAGCAATGAGGAGGACGAATTTTTGCTCAATTAGTAAACTAGCCAATGAATATATCTTTACACTTTGCCAAGGTTTTCTGCCTGTGCGGCTTGTACACTTTGGCAAAGTTCGATTTCCTATGATGATATAGTAATGAATTATTTAAAAATATCAACAATGAAAAAAGCCTTATTTCTAGTAGCAACTGCCGTCCTTACTTTAGCTTCTTGCGGAAAAAGCGACGACACCCCAACTCCTAATAACCCTAACACTCAAACACCTAATAATCCTGAACCCCCTAAAACTACTGAGGTAAAAAGAATTAAAGAGGTAAAGATTACCTATTTAGATAGAAAAAAGAACTCTAATAGCGACCCAACCTATTTTCTAAATGGCGAACCTAAGTTTATATATACTTTAGAAAATAGAGTCTTTTCTTATGAATATGATGCTCAGGGGCGCATTTCAAAATACACTTCTAATAAAGGAGGTAAACAAGTAACCTATGAATTTAGTTATCCTCAAGGAAAAATTATAGCAAATAATGGAAAACAAAATTTTGAATTCCTTTTAGATGAAAAAGGTTACTTAAAAGAGACTGGCGGAGATAATCATTTCAGCTATAACGAAAAAGGTCAACTATCTAAAATAGACGATAATAGTTTTATTTGGAAAGATGGCAACCTAACTGCTGAAACTCATACTTCTACCTCTTGGGAAGGAACAGAAGAAACTAACGAAATGAAATTTTCTTACTATCCTAACGAAAATAAGAATCGCTTTTTTATTTTCAACAATGAAGAAAGAGATGAAATAGATATCTATACCACCTATTTTGATTTACTAAATGCAATCCCAGTAGGTGTCCCTACTAAAAATCTTTTGGAGTCTATCTATCAATCTTATACGTACAAAAAGGAAAACGCATCGTATGCCACACTTATAAAATTTACTTATACCTACGATAAAGACGGCTATGTAAGTCGTATAGTAGAAAATCGTTCTGGTGATGATGATGGAGTAAGTCTCTCTTCTGGTTCAACCTCAAATGAAGATGTGGAAAAATTAGAAGCTCTAATTGCTAAAATAAAGGCAGGTACGATCAAAAATATGACTTACAAAGAGTTCACTAATGCCAATGGCACTTATAAGTTTAGCATCACCCATAAAGAGCACATCACCAAAGATTCCAAAGGCAAACCTATTGATGTAAAATACGAACAAGAGAGAGTTTACACCTTTTCTTATAAAGAAGAGAATGGTAAGAGAAAGTATTTGGATAGAAAAGAATTGAAATTCACTAAACAAGACGCTTCTACTATTTACGAAATCAGCTATTATTAAAACCTCAAAAACTTATAACTAACGACAAATAAATGTACAGAACGCATACTTGTGGAGAGCTACGACTCTCTCACGAAAAACAACAAGTAACCCTCAGTGGTTGGGTGCAACGCATCCGCAACAAGGGATTTATGATTTGGGTAGACCTTCGCGACCGCTATGGTATCACCCAGCTTATATTCGATGAAGAACGTACTGATAAAACAGTCTTTGAGCAGGCTAAAACCCTCTCGCGTGAGGACGTAATTCAAATTCAAGGTACTGTGATCAAACGCGAGGCTGCCAACGCAAATATTCCTACCGGAGAGGTGGAAATCCTCGTTACAGCGCTTACCTTGCTCAACCATTCCGAACTTCCTCCTTTTACCATTGAAGATAATACCGATGGCGGTGAAGACCTTCGTATGAAGTACCGCTATCTCGATATACGCCGTACCCCCGTACGCGATAACCTTATTTTTCGCCACAAAGTAGGGATAATGGTGCGCAACTATCTATCCGAACAAGGCTTTATAGAGGTAGAAACCCCTGTACTTATCAAATCAACACCCGAAGGGGCTCGTGACTTTGTGGTTCCAAGCCGTATGAATGCTGGTGAGTTCTACGCACTTCCACAATCACCACAAACCTTTAAGCAGTTGCTAATGGTAGGCGGATTAGACAAGTACTTCCAAATCGTAAAGTGCTTCCGTGATGAAGACCTTCGCGCCGACCGTCAGCCAGAGTTTACCCAAATAGACTGTGAAATGTCGTTTGTAGAACAAGAAGACATTATCCAGACCTTTGAAGGATTGGCAAAACACCTCCTCAAAGAACTCAAAGGCTTAGATTTTGGGGCTTTCCCTCGTATGACGTATGCCGAGGCGATGAAAACTTATGGCAACGACAAACCCGATATCCGTTTCGGTATGAAATTCGGCGAACTCAATGATCTCGCGCAACACCGCGATTTCAAGGTATTCAACGAAGCCGAATTAGTAGTAGGTATTGCCGTTCCTGGTGCCAACAGCTACACCCGCAAAGAGATTGATGCTTTAGTAGAATGGGTAAAACGTCCGCAAGTAGGCGCTTCCGGAATGGTATATGTAAAATGTAATGAAGATGGTAGCTTCAAATCATCAGTAGATAAATTCTATAACGAGAACGACCTCAAAGCGTGGGCAAAGCGCACTGGCGCCCAAGCAGGCGACCTTATCTGTATCCTTTCAGGCAAGGCTAACAAAGTACGCGGGCAACTTAGCGCCCTCCGTATGGAACTCGCCGAGCGTCTTGGCTTGCGCAAACCCGATGAATATGCTCCTCTATGGGTTGTAGATTTTCCACTTTTGGAGTGGAGCGAAGAGGAAGAACGTTTCTTTGCAATGCACCACCCTTTCACCTCGCCTAAACCTGAGGATATTCCGTTACTTGATACCGACCCAGGTGCTGTACGTGCCAATGCTTATGACCTCGTGCTCAACGGTAATGAAGTAGGCGGT
Source organism: Capnocytophaga sp. oral taxon 324 str. F0483 (assembly GCF_000318315.2). NCBI lineage: Bacteria > Pseudomonadati > Bacteroidota > Flavobacteriia > Flavobacteriales > Flavobacteriaceae > Capnocytophaga > Capnocytophaga sp. oral taxon 324. Next base: position 45,815 of record NZ_KB291500.1, read on the forward strand.
GGTTCTATACGTATCTTCAACCAAGAATTACAAGCCAAGATGTTCCAGCTATTGGGCTTTACCCCCGAGCAAGCACAAGCACAATTTGGCTTCTTGATGAACGCCTTCCGATACGGCGCTCCTCCTCACGGTGGTTTGGCTTTTGGCTTCGACCGATTGGTAGCTCTGCTCGGCGGACAAGAAACGATACGCGACTTTATCGCTTTCCCTAAAAACAACAGCGGTCGCGATGTGATGATTGATGCCCCTTCGCCTATTGATGAGGCGCAATTGAAAGAACTCAATATTCAATTAGCAAATTAGAAAATTTGTCAATTAGCAAATAAAAGGCTGTCGCAAACTAAAATTTGCGACAGCCTTTATTGTTTTGTAACTTAAAAATATCTTTACTCCTCTCTTTCCTCTATTGTTAGAATAGATAAAGGATTGTTAAGACCAAATCGCTTGGTCTTATGGATAGTTCTTAGATCATACAATGCGTTTTTGTGCATAGAAGAACCTTGATGAAATCCCTTGCGAAAGTTAGGGTTAGCTTCTAAATTTTTATACAACTTCTTATAAAGAGACTTAGCCGAAGCGTCCATTAGTTTGGTGATGAGAATCATCCGCAAGTAAATACACTCTATAATGTCTTCCGTTTCTCTTCCTCCCGTACCTTCTATAACATAAGGCAGTATATCTTGATCATAAACACATTTTTCAGTATCTATGGTAACATTAGGGCTAGAGACAATGATAAACTGACGGTAGGTAAAACCCTCTATATCTTCAAGCATTATTGAGGGGATAGCGCTTTCATTCTCTCGGGTGATAAGAATTTGCCTATATCCTCCCTTACCATCTCCTACCTCTATATAAAATGAGGCTCGGCATTTGTTCAATATATTTTTAACGTTTGCGTAAAACTCTTGTACTGAGGTCAATATCCAGTGTTGCATATTTTTGATATCTATTTACTTATTTGGCAAAAATACAACTTATTCTTGAATTTACTAACTATACTTTTGTCCTTCTCTTTATAAAAACACTATCTTTGTCCTTTCTTTAAAAACCACTCACCTATGGGATACTATATGTTTGCTTACGGAGTAAAAACTCCAGAGATAAAAGCTGTTTTTGACTCTAAAAGCGAAACTGAGGAAGAAGAGACAAAGGCTATAGTTATGAACATATTATGAGACTAAAAGAGAACATCGCTTTTTATCTTGAAAACGAATTAGATATGGTAGCTTTTTGCCATTAGTGAAAAGTGAAAAAGCGTTTTTTTCGTAATTCGTATTTTGTAATTCGTAATTATTTTGTATCTTTGCCTTAATTAAAAACAAAAAATGAACAGTATGAAAAGAATTTTATTAGTGGTAGCTGTTGTTTTTGCAACTGTTACCTATGCACAAACTGGAAAAGGAAACTGGATGGTAGGCGCTGATTTGGGTCTTTCATTTCAATCTAAAAATATAGTAGAGAAAGATGATCAGGTACAATATATGGATCAAACCATAACTACTTTTAAAATCACACCTAACTTTAACTACTTTGTGGTTAATAACTTAGCAGTAGGGTTAGGAGTGGGATATGAACACTCAAGAGACAAAAGAGCTAATAGTAGTTGGGATACGGAAACAAATACCCTTATAATTGCACCTAATATGCACTACTACTTCCCTGTGGGAGGAAATTTAGCACCTTTTGTAGGGGCAAGAGTAGGTTTTACAAGTAGAAAAAATCCCTCAGGGATTGGTGCTGGTGAATGGAGAGGATTGGTAGTAGGAGGTAAAGCAGGGGTGGCTTACTTTGTAAACCGAGGAGCTGCTATTACAGCTTATGCAGAGTATGACCATTTTTCTTTAAAGCATACAGAAAACACTAAACGCAAAACCAAAGAGGGTGTTTTGGGTGTAGGTATAGGTGTTGCCTTGTTCTTCTAAGTAGAAAATCCTTCATAATTATAAGTATGGGGTGTTTTAAAAAGTAGTGATATTTTTTAAGACACCCTTTTTTAGTTGATGTAATAAAAGTGTAGTTTACGCTACAGAAAGTCTTTCAATTGACAATTGATAATTGATAATTGACAAATGTGATGGGCACGGATGGGCAACTTCGTTGCTGGATTTACACGGATTGTGATGCAAACGTAATTGTAAATCGGTGTTGTATATTTTGAACGGGTGTTAAATAAACTTTAGACGGAACCGCAGTGGGTTTTCAGTGGGTCTACAATGGGTCTACAGTGGCTCTACAATGAAGGTTAATTAAATTATAATTGAACATTGATTGAGTTTATAGTGTTGCTATCTACTAATGTCACTCGTTTTGCTGGTTAGATTTGTTGGACAGGTGTGGACACACGGGTAGCCGTAGCACGGCGGACGATTAACTTTGGCAAAGTGTATACCGCAAACGAGATTAATAATTAGAATTACATATTGAACAGATATTATAGTATAACCATTCTAAAAGTTAAAACAAAACGAAAAATTTCTTTAAAAAAAATTGTACATTCGAAAATAAGTTGTACCTTTGCCTTATTAATAACAATAAAAATATAGAATAGTATGAAAAAATTTTTATTAATCGTAGCAGTTGCTTTTGCAAGCGCTACATACGCACAAACTGAAAAAGGAAACTGGATGGTAGGCTCTGACTTGGCTCTTTCATTTAACTCTGTTAAAGAAACACCTCGTTATGACGGAACATCAGGTAATGTAACAACGCAAAACACATTTAAGTTTGTACCTAATTTGAATTATTTTGTAATTAATAATTTAGCAGTAGGTTTAGGATTAGAGTACCAAAGTACTACTACCAAAGTGAAACCTGTAGCAGGTTCAGAAACAAAGGGAACAGCTTCTGCGTTCGTTATAGCTCCTAATGCACATTATTATTTTCCTATTGGTGGCAACTTAGCACCTTTTGTAGGAGCAAAAGTAGGATATGCTTGGTCTTCAGCAGGAGATAATGATAGTAATAAAACAAGAGGATTGGCATTAGGGGTAAAAGGAGGTATAGCTTACTTTGTAAACCAAGGTGCTGCTCTTACAGGTTATGTAGGTTATGACTATATGAACTTGAAGAACAAACAAGACAATAAAGCAGAAACGCGAATAGGCAACTTCGGCGTTGGTATTGGGGTAGCTTTGTTCTTCTAAGCTGAGAGATTTTATAACTAAATTAAGAATATGGGGTGTTTTAAAAATAGCAATATTTTTAGGCACCCTATTTTATAGATAATAGCTAACCTATATGCTTTATTTTAACTCTTAATAGACATTACTAATAAATTATAATATGAAACATTCCTTATTCTCCGTAGCACTACTTCTTTTAGTAGCCTGCAACCAAAACCCTAACAACACTAACGACGAAAAGATGAACTATCCTCAAACACGTATGGATAATACCGTCGATACTTACTTTGGCACTCAGGTGGCTGACCCTTACCGTTGGCTTGAAGACGACCGTTCTGCTGAAACCGCTCAGTGGGTAAAAGCCCAAAACGATTTTACGTTTGGTTATCTCTCTAAAATACCCTATCGACAAGCAATAAAAGAGAAACTCGAAAAACTCTGGAACTATGAGAAATTGAGCGCTCCTTTTACCGAAGGCGATTATACCTATTATTACAAGAACGACGGCTTACAAAACCAATCGGTGCTCTATCGCAAAGATAAAGAAGGCAAAGAAGAAATTTTCTTAAATCCGAATACTTTTTCTAAGGACGGAACAACTTCATTAGGAGACATCGCTTTCTCCGAAGATGGTTCGTTAGTAGCTTATCTCATTTCAGAAGGCGGTAGCGATTGGCGTAAAGGGATAGTGCTCGATACGAAAACTAAAAAGGCAATAGGTGATACCTTAGTAGATATAAAATTTAGTAGTATCGCGTGGAAAGGCAATGAAGGCTTCTTCTATTCCAGCTACGACAAACCCAAAGGGAGTGAACTATCAGCAAAAACTGACCAACACAAACTTTATTATCACAAACTCGGCACGTCTCAAAAGAGTGATAAGCTCATTTTTGGTGGCACACCAGCTGAGAAATATCGTTATGTGTCGGGCACAGTGTCCAATGACGGGAAATATCTGTTCATTTCGGTTGCCAATGCGACCTCAGGTAATAAACTATTTGTAAAAGATTTATCTAATCCTAAATCTTCTTTGGTAACTATTACCAACAACTTCGATGGAGATACAGGATTTGTAAATAACCAAGGCACAACTCTCTTTTTAGAAACCAATATCAATGCGCCTAACGGTCGCTTAGTGAAAGTAGACTTTAAAAATCCACAGCCAGAGCATTGGCAAGATGTTATCCCTGAAACCAAGAATGTGCTCAGTATTACTACCGCAGGTAAATATCTATTTGCTAAATATATGGTAGATGCTCTTTCTCAGGTAAAACAATACGACTACGAAGGGAAACTCATTCGCGAAGTGAAGCTCCCCAGTATAGGTAGCGCCGGCGGTTTTTATGCTAAAAAAGATGAAACACACACCTATTTTAGTTTCACCAATTACGCATATCCTACCCAAATATACAAAATGGATTTGGCAACAGGAGCTACTGAACTCTATTGGAAACCCGCTATTGCTTTCGATGCCACTCACTACGAATCTAAGCAAGTGTTTTATACTTCTAAAGACGGCACAAAAATACCAATGATGATTACCTATAAAAAAGGAATTGAGCTCAACGGTAAAAATCCTACCTTATTATACGGATATGGAGGATTCAACATCAGTTTGATGCCTACATTCGGTGTTGCCAATGCGGTGTGGTTGGAACTCGGGGGGGTATATGCTGTTCCTAACTTACGTGGAGGAGGTGAATATGGTAAACAATGGCACGATGCAGGCACTAAGATGCAAAAGCAAAACGTGTTCGACGATTTTATAGCAGCTGCTGAATATCTTATAAAAGAGAAATACACCTCTCCCCAATATCTTGCTATCAGAGGAGGCTCTAACGGAGGGCTCTTGGTAGGAGCTACAATGTTACAACGCCCCGACCTGTTTAAGGTAGCTTTACCCGCAGTAGGTGTACTCGATATGTTACGTTATCACACTTTTACCGCAGGAGCAGGCTGGGCTTATGATTATGGCACATCTGATGATAGCAAAGAAATGTTTGAATACTTAAAAGCCTATTCACCCTTACACAATGTAAAACAAGGAGTGGCTTATCCTGCTACCCTTATAACAACAGGAGACCACGACGATAGAGTAGTACCTGCTCACAGTTTTAAGTTTGCTGCGGAATTGCAAGCAAAACAAACGGGCAACAACCCTATTCTTATACGAATAGAGACCAATGCAGGACACGGAGCAGGGACACCAGTGAGCAAAACTATAGAGCAAAACGCCGATTTGCAAGCATTCACTCTTTGGAATATGGGGATTAAAACACTCCGATAAAGAGTAGGGGAGAGGAAAAAGAGAAAAAGGCTCGTAACAATATTACACAGCCTTTTATACTATTTAGTAGCCAAAAGTGTTTACAAAAGAAGTATTAAATAGGGTAAAAAGTAAACTCATTCTTTTACTTTTTTTTTACATTTCAAGGGGTAAAAGGGGTTAAAATGTAAAAATAGTGTTAAAGTTTGTAGGTTATTGAAAAATATTGTTGAATAAATTTTGTGTGTATAAAATAAATGCGTACGTTTGCGCCCTAATTAAATGTGAATTTAAACAATGTTTATGGCAAGAAGAATATTTGTAATGCTACTTGTACTATTAGTACTAGCTGCGTGTAAGCGTGGCGGTGGCGACAGCAAAGGAGAGCTTGTAGGTGTTAAGGGGAAGAGTTGGAAACAGCCTGCTCCTTACGGTATGACGCTTATTCCGAGTGGTTCTTTCATTATGGGTAGTTCCGATGATGATAAAACTGCGAGTTTTAACGCACCAGTGAAAACTGTGAGCGTGGGGTCGTTCTATATGGACGAAACCGAAATCACAAATAGTGAGTATCGCCAGTTCGTGAATTGGGTTCGCGATTCAATTATCCGTACTCAGTTAGCTGAAATGGCGGAACAAACCGGTCAGACCCAAGGTAGTGGAGGTATCGGTGAATACGCATACTTAGATGCGAACACCGAGAAGATGAATGCTTATCAGCAGTATCTTCAAAACACATATGGCGACCAAAAAGCACGAAAATTGAACAAGAAAGTAGCACTTATTTGGGACACTAATAAATTCCCAGATGAATACTACTCGGAAGTAATGGACAAAATGTATTTGCCCGAGGAAGAAGCTTACAACGGCAAACGCATTATGGACGTTCAGAAGTTCGAGTTTAAATATCAATGGCTTGATATGGATAAAGCCGCTCGTACTCGCGGTAACCGTAAAGACTTCATTAAAGAGGAAATCGTGAAAGTATATCCTGATACTACTGTATGGATTCGCGACTTCAACTATTCTTATAACGAGCCAATGCACAACGACTATTTTTGGCACGAAGCCTATGGCGACTATCCTGTGGTAGGCGTTAGCTGGATTCAAGCCAAAGCCTTCTGTGAATGGCGTACTCTTAACAAAAACTCTTATCAAAAATCAAAAGGTGATTACACAGTAAACTCTTTCCGTTTGCCAATTGAATCGGAATGGGAATACGCAGCACGTGGTGGTCTGCCAGGAGGTACTTATCCTTGGGGAGGTCCTTATACCTATGATGATAGAGCTTGTTTCCTTGCAAACTTTAAACCAATGCGTGGTGACTATGCTGTTGATAATGCACTCTATACCGTAGAAGCTAAGTCGTACGAACCTAATGGTTACAACCTCTACAATATGGCAGGTAACGTATCAGAATGGACAAACACCTCATATGACCCCAATTCATATGAATATATGTCTACAATGAATCCTAACGTACTTGATGACAAAAATCACCGTAAAGTAATACGTGGAGGTTCTTGGAAAGACGTTGCCTTTATGTTGCAAGTAAATACTCGTGATTATGAGTACCAAGACTCAGCCCGTAGTTATATAGGGTTCCGTACCGTACAAGATTTTATGGGTATCAGCGACAAACAACAGGCTAAATCAGCAAGAGGATACAGATAGAATTAAAAGAAAAATCAAACAAATTAACTAATAAATTTAACAAATAAAAAAAAAGTCTTATGGCAGGAAGTAGATCAACAAAGAAATTGTTTAATATGGTTTATGGTATAGGTGCCTCAGTTGTAATTATCGGTGCCTTAGCCAAAATTTTGCACGTGGATATCTTAGGTATCAGCGGTGGCGTATTGTTAGCAGTAGGGATGGGAACAGAAGCATTCGTCTTCTTCTTCTCAGCTTTTGAACCAATAGATGAAGAGTTCGATTGGTCATTGGTTTATCCTGAGCTAAAAGGAGGTGCTCCATCAGGACGCCAAGGAGCCTTGGCTTTACAGTCAGGAGAAGATAAGATTCTTAGAGAATCATTATCACAAAAATTAGATGGTATTTTAGCAGAGGCTCGTATCGATGCGAATATGATGCGTTCATTGGGAAGATCTATTGAAAACTTTGCAGAAGCAAGTAAAGAAATCGCTCCAGTGGCTAATACGATGGTGGCTACTCACAAATATGGTGAAGAGCTTTCAGCAGCAGCATCAAATTTAGAGTCATTAAACAGCCTTTACAAATTACAATTAGAAAGAACAGAAAGACAAGTATCTGCACAAGCAGGTGTTGTTGATAACTTAGATTCATTAAATCAGCAAATGCTTACGTTTAAAGACAACTTAAGATCTTTGAACACTATCTATGGAGGAATGTTATCTGCAATGGGCGGCGCACGATAAGAGTAATTATTTATTAACTTATTAAAAAAATAGCTTATGGCAGGTGGAAAATTAAGTCCAAGACAGAAGATGATTAACCTGATGTACTTAGTATTCCTTGCGATGATCGCATTGAATATGGGCAAGCAAGTACTAGATGCATTCGGGTTAGTGAATCAAAAGTTTGAATCATCAAACAAAAGAGCTAATGAAGGCACATCTAATGCTTTAGCCGAATTAGCAAATAAAGCAAATGAGAATCAAGCTCAATATGGTGAGATATATGAACAATCCAAACAAATAAAAGAACTATCAGATGGATTGTACAGCTATATCCAAGATATTAAAACCAAAGTAGAAGATGTAATTGGTCAAAAAGACATTCCTGTAAATCAAAGAAACTATCAGGCAATGGATCAGTCAGATTTTACTGACAATTATTTCTTTGCTGAGGGAGCACAAGCTAAAGCTCACGCAAGTGAATTCATTGAAAAAATGAAAACCTATCGCGAAGGAGTATTAAAAGTATTGGGAGATAATCCAGCTTATAAAGCTTTAGCCGATAAAGTAAGCGTAAACTTTAATACTGACGACGTAAAGAATAGAGAAGGCAGAACCGTAAAGTGGTTGAATTTTAACTTTGAAGGGTTTCCTTACGTTGCAACTTTGGCAAAACTCTCAATGATGCAGTCAGACATCTTAACTACTCAACAAGAATTTTTCGATACTGCTTTGGCAGGTAGTTTGAAGTCACAAGTTTCAATGACTAACTATACAACTTTACTTGAACAAGGTAAAGGAGCGTATTACCAAGGTGAGAAATTCGATGGTTCTATCGTATTGGGTAGAAAAGACGCTACTACACGTCCTAATGAAGTAGACATCGCTATCGACGGTAGAAAGTTAGGAACAAGTGAATACACCATTGAAGATGGTCGTGTGAAATTAAACATTTCGGCAGGTAATACAGGTGACCACAAAATTACAGGTAACTTGTACTTCGACCAAGACGGAAAACGTATTGCTGTACCTGTAGCACAATCTTTCTCTGTAATTCCTAAACCAAACTCAGCCGTTATTTCAGCTGATAAGATGAACGTAGTGTATCGTGGTGTTGCTAACCCTATCACTATCTCTATGCCTGGTGTTCCTGATAACAAAATTTCAGCATCAGCACCTGGTTTATCTAAAGCGAGTGGTAGTGGTGCTTGGGTAATGCGTCCAGGACAAGGTAGAGAAGTTACTATTCACGTAACAGGTGAGCTTGCAGGACAAAAATTCAGCTCTTCTAAAATGTTCCGTATTAAAAATATCCCACGTGCTGTAACCAGCTTGGGCGGACAAATAGGAAACGCTAAATTACCAAAAGCAAACGTATCTGTAATGCCAGTGATGGCTGTTTTGGAAGACTTCGACTTCGACTTGAAACTACAAGTAAACGAATTTAAAGTGTTCATTCCAGGACAACCAAGTGTATACGTGAAAGGTAGCAGAATGAACGAACAAGCAAGAGCAGCTGTTCTAAGAGCTAAACGTGGTGATAAAATCCAGATATTTGACGTAAAAGCAAGTATCATCGGTAACTCTGAGCTCAGATTGCCTCCTGTATCACCAATCGTAGTTGAAATAACAAACTAAGACAAACCATTATTATGCACGTAAAAAATATAATATTATTATTGCTTTCAGTATTTGCATTTCAGCTCTCTAAAGCTCAGGTAAACATCTTAAACGCAAAAGTAGCAAGCGAAATAGGTGTTAAATCTGAAGCGCGAATAGAAGCTGATAATGACAAACCACTACCTTATGGCTATGTGGACGACCGCGATATCCTTTGGTCAGTAGAGGTATGGGAAGTAATCGACCTCAACGAAAGGGCTAACTTTCCTCTCCTTTTCCCTACTGATACCTTGGAAATAGATGCTTATCGTCGCTCATTGTATGATGTACTTTTAAAGAACATCAAAAATGGCAAAATTCAAGATATCTATGTAGATTCTTATTTTACTCAAACAAAAACAGCTGAGTCAATAGAAGCATCACTATCAAAGGTAGATACTTTAGATGTAGGCTATGAGCAACTTAACGCAGGTGAGGCTCTTTCTCCTGAATATGTAACTCATAGAAACTTAGAGTCTGCAGATATCGCTCAGTACCACATCAGAGGTATTTGGTATTTCGACAAACGCCAAGGTGAATTAAAATATCGTTTGCTCGCGTTAGCTCCTGTAGCTCCCGACGTAAACTTTATAGATTCTGATGACTCTACTATGTCGGCATTAGTACCTCTATTCTGGGTATTTTATCCGCAAGTACGCGATATTTTGCACGAAGCGAAAACCTTTAATAGGAAGAATGACGCTCGCCCTGTCTCTTTCGACCACGTTTTAAATGCACGAATGTTCAGTTCCGTGATATTTAAAGAGGCGAATGTATACGGCGACAGAAAAATCAAGGAATTCCTCCCCGATAATGCACTCTTCCAATTGTTAGAAGCTGACAAAATTAAAGAGAAAATTCGCGACAGAGAGCAAGATATGTGGACAAACTAATTTTAAATTCACAGAAATATTCTTTAAACTGCTTTGAAAGAGCGTTGCTATCAAAAGCAATGCTCTTTTAAAGCAGTTTTTTAATAGAAAATAAATTTGTAAACTATGGATATCAAAAATGCACAATTAGCAGTTGATAATTGGATAAAAGAACACGGGGTTCGCTATTTTAATGAACTTACCAATATGGCACAGCTCACTGAGGAAGTAGGAGAGGTTGCCCGTATTATAGCTCGCCGTTATGGAGAACAGTCCGAGAAAGAAAGTGATAAAAACAAAGATTTAGGTGAAGAACTTGCCGATGTAGTATTTGTTGTACTTTGCTTAGCCAACCAAACAGGGATTGACTTGCAAGAGGCTTTCGATAAAAAGATGCTAAAAAAAACACAACGTGACCACGACCGTCATCACAATAATGAAAAACTAAAATAATTACGCTACATTATTGTATTTATCATTAGATTTTGTATCTTTGCCCTATTAAAACAAGTAGTATAAAATGGCTAAAACAACAAAAGATAACAAGGAAATGAGTGTAGAAGAGGCTAAAAAACAAGCTCTAAAACTCACCTTAGAAAAATTAGACAAAACCTATGGCAAAGGAACTGTACGTGCCTTAGGCGATAATCCTGTCGAAGACGTAGAAGTTTACTCTACGGGTTCTATCGGGCTCGATGCCGCTTTAGGCGTTGGTGGATATCCTAAAGGACGCGTAATCGAAATTTATGGGCCTGAATCTTCTGGTAAAACAACTCTTACACTGCACGCTATCGCCGAAGTACAAAAAGCTAAAGGGACAGCTGCTTTTATCGATGCTGAACACGCTTTCGACCCTGTTTACGCACAACGCTTAGGTGTAGATGTTAAAAATCTATTGATTACTCAGCCTGACAGTGGCGAACAAGCTCTTGAAATTGCCGATGCTCTTATTCGTTCCAATGCAGTAGACCTCGTAGTAATCGACTCGGTGGCAGCACTTACTCCCAAAGGTGAGATTGATGGCGAAATGGGAGACTCTAAAATGGGACTTCACGCCCGACTAATGTCTCAAGCTTTACGCAAAATCACCGGTAGTATTAGCAAAGCAAAATGTATTGTTATTTTCATCAATCAGTTGCGTGATAAAATAGGTATTACTTTTGGGAACCCCGAAACAACTACAGGGGGTAATGCACTTAAATTTTATGCTTCTGTGCGTATAGATATCCGTAAAGACGGAGGACCTCAAGGAAGCGCTGCTATTAAGGACAGCAATGGCGAAATCATCGGTAATAAAACCAAGGTGAAAATAGTTAAAAACAAAGTAGCATCGCCTTTTAAAACCGCTACTTTCGATATTATGTTTGGCTTAGGCATCTCTAAGTCTGCTGAACTTCTTGAGTTAGGCGTTGAGGCTGATATCGTAGATAAAAGCGGTGCTTTTTATAGCTATAAAGGCACCCGATTAGGTCAAGGACGTGATGCCTCTATTGCAATGCTTAACGACAATCCAGAAATAGCTGAACAAATAGAAGTAGAACTACGCGAATGGCTTAAACATAATGAACTCTCTTCTAATCCTAAGAAAGGTAAAAAGAGTACTAAGGCTAAAGATAAAAAGGCAGTAGAACCTGAGTATTCTGAAGAGGAATACGATGAAGCCGACAACTATGACGAAGAAGATGATTAGTTAAACACCAATATAATTGAGAAAGGCTGTGCAGAGCGTTCTGCACAGCCTTTCTTTTTTAATAATTGAAACAACTATTTCTTTGCAAAAGTAAGGAGTACGCCTCCTTGTTTATCGGTAAGCAACAGTTGGTCTCCTTTTAGTTGGTATTGTCTTACCTTTTGCATAGCCATACCAAAAGCATCAGCAACCTCCATTTTTTCTCCACAAAGCATTAGTGTAGAAGCTAAATCACCAAATACAAGTTCTTTATCGGTGAGGGTTTTAATACTTCCCATAAAGATATTACAGCTGTCAGAGCCGTTCACCTTCATTTCACTGATATTGAGTTTTAATGTAGGCTGTGTCTCAGGAGTGATAGCCATTTCTCCCAAACTCACCAGTTTCCATTCGCCTTGCAAATCAAACCGAGAGTCTTTCACCTTTTCTATTTCGCGCACCAAAGTATAAGCAACATTTGGTGCTCCGGCGGAGACGTCTTTCAGTGGTTTTTCGCTTACTTCTATCTTCTTAAAGTAGCCTTCTTCAAAGATAAAACCTTCAATAGGAGCACAAAAAGCCTCCCATTGTGCTTTACTTAAATTATCACCTTTGTACACTTGCAAGCATTGCATTTTGCCAGCTTCTGCACTGCTTTCTACTTGGGAGCTATTTACCCAATATACCGCTTGGGTACTGGTAGAGCAACTCCCCAATCCTATTGCTACGCTCAGTAGCATCATAAACTTGATTTTCTTCATTGCAAATATTTTATATATTATTTTAATGTCAATTCGATATAACAAAAAACGCCCGTCGCGCTCCGACTATTTGATGTATTTCTTCAGCGTTTTCATTAAATCATTAGCTCTTAGGTTATCTCCTTGCGACAATAAGTTTCCTTCCGGGTCTATGAGAAAAGGTGCAGGGATACTCGTTACCCCATATTTCTCAGCGGTTTTGCCATCGTTGTCCCACACATTATGCCACACCATTCCTTCTATTTTAATAGCGTCCTGCCAAGCGTCTTTGTCCTTAGGTCTATCTATCGATACTGATAGAATTACAAAATTCTTCCCTTTGAACTCTTTATACGCTTGTTTGAGGTATTTGTTTTCCTTCTTGCAAGGCATACACCACGAAGCCCAAAAGTCTACTAGCACATATTTACCACGTAATGAAGATAACGCTAACTTTTCACCATTAGGCTGTGGTAAGTTAATTTCAGGTACAGGGTTATGGCGTTGCAACGCTTGTGCAAAGGATTCCGCAGTTGCCAAAAAGAAAAGTGCTAAGGCTGTAAATAAAAATCTTTTTCTCATTCGTAATCTTGTTTTTTAGTTATTGTCTTTGCTCATACAAAAACCTGACCAAAGTCGTAGCACGACAAGCAATTCTTCATATCAGAATTAACCACTAACTACTAATCATTAAAAATATCCTCCTTTTTTACGGTCTTCCATCGCCGCTTCCGTTACTTTGTCGTCTATGCGGGTCTCACCGCGTTCCGAAATGCGCGAAGCAGTAATCTCATTCACCACCTCTTCAAGAGTCGTTGCATTGCTCTCTACGGCAGCAGTACAGGTCATATCACCTACCGTGCGATAGCGCACACGCTTGTTTAGGATAGTATCGTTTTCATCTATCTGGATAAAAGGCGACACCGCAATAAGTCTACCTTCGTACTCAATCACCTCGCGATTGTGCGCAAAATAGATAGAAGGAAGTGCTATTTTCTCCTGCTGAATATAATTCCACACGTCTAATTCCGTCCAGTTCGAGATAGGAAACACCCGCACGTTTTCGCCTTTCTGTATCCGACCGTTGTAGATGTTCCACAGCTCCGGACGTTGCAACTTAGGGTCCCACTGACCAAACTCGTCTCTTACTGAAAAGAAGCGCTCTTTGGCACGTGCTTTCTCTTCATCTCTACGCGCCCCTCCTATGCAAGCGTCGAAGTGAAACTCCTCAATAGTGTCCAATAAAGTGTGCGTTTGCAACCAGTTACGAGAAGCAAACTTACCTTTGGGCTCGGTAAGTCCTTTCGCTTTAATGGTGTCTTCTACTTGTCGCACAATCAGTTCCGCACCTATGCGTTTAGCAAGGGCATCGCGATATTCAAGAGCTTCGGGGAAGTTATGACCCGTGTCGATATGTACCAAAGGGAAAGGAATCTTCATAGGAGCGAAGGCTTTCATTGCCAAGTGCACCAAGGTAATAGAGTCCTTACCACCACTAAAAAGCAAGGCAGGACGCTCAAACTGCGCCGCTACTTCGCGCATTATGTAAATACTTTCAGCTTCTAATTGTTTTAAATGTTCTTTATTCACGATTGTTATTCTTTGTATCTTACTTTTCTGCTTATATGCAGAATATTTATCACTGTTATTGTTGTTGTTTTTCTTTTAGGCGTAACTTTTATCACATAATAAATCCCATAAGGGAATACTTTGGTAAAACACACTCTGATTTCCCTATATCTTTTAGTAAACATATAAGGATAATCTTTTATGTATTCAAAACATTTATCTATCTCTTGGAAGAAGCGATTAGCTAATTTTTCATCAATATCAGTATAATAATCTAATATCTTTGATAGATTTTTTTCAGCTCTTTTTCCTACTCTAAATGTGTCAGAAGCCATATTTCTGTTTGAATTTTAGTTTTAAAACTTCCCAGTCTTCTGCTTCACCAGTTTCTTCAAATTCTTTTAAGTTTTCATCTAAAATCTCTTTATGCCATTCAGGAATCTCTTGAGTATTACTTAAATCAGCCTTCTCAAAACGCCATTCATTATAGGTTTCCATAGGAATAACAGCTAAAATGTCATTCCCTTCAGAATCTTTTATGTATTGTGCAGTTGTGTTCATAATTACTAATCTTTTAATCTGAAATTAATAGGATACTTATAATAGCAATCCACAGCCTCCCCTTTGATATTCTTAGCTGGATACATAGGCGGAAAGTTCTTAAACAAGTCTATAGCTGCCTTTTCCAATATAGGGTCGCCTCCGTTAGCAAAAATAGTATTATGATAACTAACGTGACTTAGAAAGCACAAAGGTAGTACATTTTTTTTGATTTCAAAAATATACTACCTTTTAACAATCGTTTTCTGCTCTTTTCTCCTTTTCCCATCACTACATTCCCCCTTTGAAGGAAATCCACATCACCACTCGTCACTCTTCATTCGTTCCTCGTCATTCCTTCCCTTTTCCGTCATACTCCCCCCTAGTGCCTATGGCCTAAGGCCTATCACCTATTCCTCTTTCTTTCGCCTCGAAACCTCGTTTTTACCATTTTTAACCCTGTTGTATTATACTATTATTCAATCACTTATATACCCTTTCTATACCAATCGT
>NZ_KB291500.1:61165-65331 GCF_000318315.2 Capnocytophaga sp. oral taxon 324 str. F0483
TCGCTTTTTCATCTCAAACTTTGCCAAAGTTAATTGCCCGTCGTGCTACGGCTGCCTGTGCGGCTCGCACCTTTGCTAAAGTTGAATAAACTAACAATCTCTCCGCTGGTTTACAAGGCGTAGCCTTGATTTTGTTTAAATTTTGTTTGATTTCTGAGGCACAGCCTCATTCCTCTAATACAACCTCACACCCTCATTTTCTAATTTCCTCATTACAGTCGGTTCTTCTCTTCTTCTCCCGCTCCTTGTCCTTTATACTTGCTTTGGGTGGTATTGAAATTGTAACTCAGTCCTACTTTAAATCCAAAATTGCTGTAATTCTGAGCAGTACTATTACTAATGTACGGATTTTGTACACGTGTGTGCTCATTGAGACCGTTATAAGGGTCGGAAATTACGGTATACACCGTGAGCGATTGGTGAAAGAACATACGGGCAACCCCTACGACTATTCCACTCATATCCTTGTAGGCGTAGACTTCTCGGTTTGAACCTTTGTTCATATAAATAAACATCGCCAAGATTAACCAGTTTTCAGTAGGAGTAATTTGGTTCATCATTTCTACCATAAACCTACCTTCATTGGTGTAAAACACATTATTAGCAAAAGGTTTTTTATAAGTGAGCGTAAGTTTAGGCATCCATTTACCTATTTGGGTTTGCGCATTGAGTACGCATTTCAGTTCGCTAAAATCATCGTAATTGCGAAGGGTTTTCTCAACGGCATCGGGGTTGATGCTTGAGAGTTGGTAATCGGAATAAATACCCTTGTGAATATTCGAATAACTTACCGAAGCCGAAATAGGACCATAAGTAGCCAAGGCACTCCATTCATCAGTAAGCTGAGGCACAATATATGGATTTCCGCGATTGTACAAGAAAGGAGAACTATAAGTGTTGTAGTCGCTGAGCTCATAAAAAGCTGGGCGTTTAATTTTGCGTGCATAACTAAAAGTCAGTTGAGTTTTATCCCAAGGGAATGCGATAGAAATATTGGGTAACCAATCGCGGTAGGTCTTGCTTTTTACGGGGCTTTTTTGTCCGTTTTCGTAATAACCAAAGTCGGCGTACTCATAGCGCGTACCGAGTTTCAAATTCACCTTTTTGATAGGGTAAGAGAAACTCACAAAACCAGCCGAGCGTGTTTCGGTATTCTTAATATCCGAAGCCGAAAGCACATTATCGGTATAGTCCTCAGTGCGATGCAGGTCGCTTGCTTCTACGCCATAGTTTATAGCGCCCTTGCCAAGGGTTTGTAAGAAAGTAGTTTTGAGTCCCCACCAATCGGAAGCAGCATCGGAATGGGTGTGCACATTGCGAGAGGTAGCGGTGAGAAGGTTGCGCTCCACAATATCGGAAGTGTTATCGGAACGCTGACCGATATAATCTACATCGGTTTGCAGTTTCAGTTTGTCAGTAATTTTGCCTTCGTAATAGGCATTAATGCCTAACTTTTTATCTTGGCTAAAGCGGTCGTATTCATTGAGCCCTTTGGCAGTAAGGAGGTTATTTTTGAAGGTAGTGGTCTCTTGGGTGCTAAACCTGTGTCCTACCCAAGGTTCTACACTCCCTCTCACACTTGCGCCTATGGAATGTTTGTCCGAAATCTCGTGAGCTACCCCTATTTTAGCATTTATTCCTTTGGCATTACTCCTGTTAGTTTCGTCGCTTGTCACGCGCCAATCATTGCTTTGGGTATGCACTTGCAAGTCCTGATAAAGGTCGAAATTTTTCTTGTTGAAGTTGTTGAAGTTGCCTATAGTAGTAAACCAGTCGGTTTTGCCTTTGCGATAGTTGAGACTAAGCCAAGTAGTTATTAAGGCTCCTTTTTTTAACACATAATTTTCATTTTCAACCGACCCACTCAGTCCATCGCCTTGTTTCTTTTTCAGTTTGATATAGATTACCGCACCCACCGTATTGTCGTGTTCCGCACCAGGTTGGGTTTCCAGCTCTATGCTCTCAATGTCTTTGGGCGATAACTGATTCACCTCATCTAAATTGCGCACCCTGCGGTTATCGATGTAGAAGATAGGATTGCCTTTGCCAAATACCTCATAACCTCCACCGGTGTAGGAAGTGCTCACCCCAGGCAAGAAGTTGATAAGCATTTCGGCTTTGGGTAGGTTCTGCAAGGTCGATTGCGCCACATTAGTACTGATGCGCGTACCCTTTTGTTCTAATATCGGGCGATGTGCCGTTACCACTACTTCTCCTAACTGATTGGTAGCAGGAGTCAAAACAATGGTGCCCAAGTTGCTCCCCGAGGGCGTAAACACCACCGTTTGATATTCCAAATGCGTAATTTTGATAACCACCTTTTTACCCTCAGCGGCATTGGGTAGTTCAAAAACTCCTCGCTGATTGCTTATTGCCCCTTTTACGAGAGTAGAGTCGGGGAGAGTCATTAGGAGTACATTGGCAGTACTCACAGGCTTTTTTTCAGTATTCAACAAGGTTCCTTTAAAAGAAGATTGTGCAAAGCCATTTACCGTTACTGCCAATAGCAGTGATAGAATAATCTTTTTCATTGTTTATATGGTTTTTGGTTACTAGATGTAAACTAATTAATTTCACGGCGCAAAGATATAACAAATAAAAGTATTATGCAATACAAAGTACCATAAAAATAGCGTTATTATATCATTATTTTTCCATTACGCTGATTATCAATTATCTTTTCTTGATTATTTTTTAAAGAAGAAAGCTAATATTTTTCACTTTCTGCTCTATAAACGAAGATTTTTCAAAAAAGTTGGAATAAGAAGTAAAAAACTTTGCCAAAGGTTGTAGCACGACAAGCTACTTCAAACTTCAAAGTTTATACTGCAAAAAATGCTTGTCGTGCTACGTCTATTCGTTGTTCTCAATCGTCTTATAAGCCTCTATAATACTGCGTACAAGTGGGTGACGCACAACGTCTCTGTCGT
This sequence comes from Capnocytophaga sp. oral taxon 324 str. F0483, assembly GCF_000318315.2. NCBI lineage: Bacteria > Pseudomonadati > Bacteroidota > Flavobacteriia > Flavobacteriales > Flavobacteriaceae > Capnocytophaga > Capnocytophaga sp. oral taxon 324. The sequence continues at coordinate 64,096 of NZ_KB291500.1, forward strand.
CTAAGTGGAGAAAAGCGATACCCCGTACTTTTTGAAGGATAAGCATAGCTTCTTTAAGTCCGGAGGAAACTTTACGAGGTAGGTCTATTTGTCCAGGGTCGCCGGTAATCATAAACTTGGCATTACGCCCCATACGGGTGAGGAACATCTTCATTTGGGCGTGGGTGGTGTTTTGTGCCTCGTCGAGGATTACAAAAGCGTTGTCTAAGGTGCGTCCGCGCATAAAAGCAAGAGGGGCAATCTCTATGATTCCTGCCTCAATAAAGGCGTTGAGTTTTTCGTGCGGAATCATATCGCGCAAGGCATCATAGAGGGGTTGCATATAGGGGTCAAGTTTCTCTTTGAGGTCACCAGGAAGAAAGCCGAGATTCTCGCCTGCTTCCACTGCCGGACGAGTGAGGATAATCCTACGCACTTGTTTTTCTTTAAGAGCTTTTACGGCTAAGGCAACGCCCACATAGGTCTTACCCGTACCGGCAGGTCCTACGGCAAATACCATATCGTTTTGGTGCATCAGCTCTACTAATTTTACTTGATTGGGGGTTTGCGGACGTATGATTTTGCCATTTACGCCGTGCACAATGATGTCCTCTTCGCGCACTTTTTCGCTCTTCTCAGTACTAGTAGCCGAAAAAATACTATCGATAGTGCGCTCGTCTAAGCGATTGTATTTTGCGCAATAGGCGATGAGCTTTTCCATTTGTTTCTGAAAATCTTTTAGCAAATGTTCTTCGCCAAAGGCAATAAGTTTAGACCCCCGTGCTACGATTTTCAGTTTCGGGAAGAGCGTTTTGATGTATTTGATATTATTTTCGTCTTCGCCACAAAACACTTGGGCGCTCACGTCAGTAAGTTCTAAGGTTAATTCGTTCACTTTATTTAGTTATCAGTTAAGAGTTAAGAGTTAAAAGTTTTGGCAAAGATATGAAAAAATTGTCAATTAGCCAATTTGTTAATAAGCAAATCACTCGTTAGATAAGTCCGCACCCTCTGCCCTATTCGACAGCTCTCCCTGAGTCTCTCTCTAATTTACTAATTCTCTCATTTCCTAATTTCCCCTTTTCCATCACCACATTCCCCCTTTGAAGGTAGCCAGCGACAGCTGGGTATGTGCCCCGCGAGAGATTTTCATCACATTTTCTTCGTCATTCGTCATTCGTCTCTCGTCATTTCATTATTTTTTCCGTCGTACTTCCCCCTACTGCCTATGGCCTAAGGCCTAGTGCCTATTCCTCT
>NZ_KB291500.1:65351-82200 GCF_000318315.2 Capnocytophaga sp. oral taxon 324 str. F0483
TTTTCACCAAAACCCCTCTTAACCTTCTTCCGAAATTTTCCGCTTCTTTTCGGTATACACTTTGGCAAAGTTAATCCCCTCCGCTGGCACTTTTCTTGTAGCTCGCACCCCATTTACTAATTTTCTCATTTCCTAATTCTCTAATTTTCCAATTTGCTCATTTCCTAATTACTTCCTACCTTTGCAAAAAATATTAAATAAGATGAAAAAATTAGTTTTATTCCTCACCATTTTTGGTGCTTTGCTATCAGCCTCTTGTAGCAAAAGCAACTCCGATGAACCAACCCCCAACCCCAACAACCCTATTGTTCCTACTCCACAACCCAACCCTAACCCGCAGCCCAATCCACAACCTAATCCGCCTACCCCTTCCCCTTCCGATAAAAAGATACTTACAGGTACCTTCATACAGCTTTTTGAAAAAGGCGATTGGAGCGAGGCTCAATGGGACAATTTTTTAGGCGAAATTAAAGACTTGGGTATGAATACCCTCATCGTGCAATACATAGGATATATAAATCCTTCTAATAACCTCACTTGGTTCGACTCAAACAATAACTTTACTACCACCAAAATTAAACCTACCCTACAACGAATCCTCGCCTCAGCTCAGCGTAAAGGCATAGAAGTGCACATAGGCTTGCTCTTTGATGAAAGTTATTGGCAACACCAAACCGATGCGTCGTGGCTACAAACTCAAGCCAATTATTGTATTGCTATTGCCGATGATATCCAACGCCAGTTTGGTACTCACCCAGCCTTCAAAGGGTGGTATATCCCACACGAACCCGAGCCTTATGCTTATAATACCGATGATAAGATAGCTCTTTTCAGAGAAAAATTTATAGACCGCATCTCTAATCGTTTGCACCAGCTGAATAACAAACCCGTTTCAATTGCTGCCTTTTGGAATAGTGCACTTTCGTCTCCCGAACAGTTGCAACACTTTATGGCTGAACTCGCTAAGAGTAATTTAGAAATCATTATGTTACAAGATGGGGTAGGGGCACAACACGTAACCCTCAATCGCCTTGCTGAGTACTACCAAGCGGCTGAGCGCGGACTATTTCAGGAAAACAAAAACTATAAAGGCGTATTTTGGTCAGACCTCGAAACTTTTGCCTCTCCTAATGGTCAGGTACCTTTTCATCCCGCCACTTTCGATAGAGTCAAACAACAACTCACTACCGCCTTCTCCATTCCCAAAGTAACCAAAGTAGTATCTTTTGCATATTTTGACGATATGTACACCCAAAGCCCCAATAAAACCCAAGCTGATGCTCTACGTGAAGCTTATAAACAGTTTATTAAATAAATAATACATAATTATTAATGTGAATCAAGGGTTGAGAAATAATTATCTCTGATTTATAACTTCATAGTCGCTCTTTCGTCACATCTCCCCCTTTGGAGGAAGCCAGCGAAAGCTGGGTATGTGTAAGAGGGGGAGATTTATAATCAATTAATTAATTCAACTCTTGATTGGTATTTAATAATAAGGATATCAAAAATCCGTGAAATTTGTGAAATTCGTGTGAGACTTAAATAAGCAGTTTACCGCTTAATCTTAAATGCGAACACCGTAGCACCTAATTTGCTAATTTGCTAATTATGTCGTACCTTTGCACCCAAAATCAAATTTACATATGAAGAATATTTTTATCATTACAGCAATGGCTCTTACCCTAAGCCTTACTACAGGGTGTAAAAAGGACGATGGTAATAACGAACCTTCAGTACCTCAATTACAATTTAGTGTTAATAAAGTTGATATAGAGCTTACTAAAACAGCTACTATTACTTTTACAGGTACGCTCAATCCTACTGATAAAGTACAGATTGAAAAAGCTGAAGTACTTACTCAAAAAGGTGAAATAATTAATAACACCTTGACTTTTATTGCCAAAAAAATAGGTACAACAAAAGTAAGTATAGTTACTGATAAAAAGCAAGAACGTGGTAGTTTTCAAGTAACTGTTTTCTCAAAACCTCTTTTCATTGATCAAATAGCTCATAAGGCAGATATCCCTTATTACAAAACCAATATTACTGAGGTAAGTGAGTACAAAAAACTTATTGAACAAACCATCACCGAGTACAATACCTTGCTCGCCACTATCGAAAAACATCCTCAATATCCTAAGGATAAATACAAATATGCTACACAACATAGCACTTGGGTAGAAGGAACAAGAATCTCAAAAGGAGCCATCCAAAATTATAGTGATAAAAAAAGCACTATCGACTTAGCCGAAGCCAAAAAAACCTATGAAGATTTATATCAATATGGAGTAGTATATGCACATATAGAACTGATGGCACGCCAAGCTGAGGGCTATCGAGTGAAATATCCTACTAATACCGAAATAGAAAACCTTATCAAAACCACTTTCGATGGTTTATATGGAACCTTAGAAGGAAATAATCACTTCATAAAATCAACAAATGAAGAAATTGTAGTGAACTTCAATAAAATTATAGACATCGTCAATAAATTAAATATTCATAACTAAAATGAAAATAGTCATAGGGAATGACCACGCAGGAGTCGATTATAAAAAAGCCATTGTAGCTTTTTTGGAAAGTAAAGGAATAGAAGTACTCAACTACGGCACCGATACCTCTGAAAGTGTAGACTACCCCGATTTTGGTCACGCCGTAGCCAAAGCCTTAGAAGAAAACAAAGCCGACCTTGGTATTGTGATTTGCGGTAGTGGTAACGGCATTGCAATGACCGCCAATAAGCACCCTCACATCCGCTGTGCCGTTTGCTGGACAAAAGAGCTCTCTGCTCTTGCCCGTGCCCATAACAATGCCAATGTGCTAAGCATTCCCGCCCGCTTTACCGCCATTGAGCAAGCCGTAGATATAGCCAATACCTTTCTCAACACCCCTTTTGAAGGCGGTCGCCACGAAAGAAGAATAAAGAAGATTTAAATCGCATTTGCATCGCTACACTTTACCAAAGGGGCGACTCGCCCCTTTGGTAAAGTTAATTATAATCAATTGCTTTTAGTTATATTGTAGGGGCGATTGGCAAATCGCCTTCACAAAACAAAGCCTCTCAGACAGGCTTTTTTTGAAGAAGTAAATAATACTTTGTTAAATAAAAAAGATTTTATACTTTTGCCGAAAAATAGTAGTATTATGAATACAATCACATTACAAGCAACTATCAATGAAGCTGATTTCCCTACTTTCTTAAGTTTGTTCGAAAAGTTCAAAGTAAAAACCGTTCTTTTGAGTAAAAAAGAAGGAAAAAAACATATCCTATTGAAACAGCTATTCCTAACGAGGAAACACAGAAAGCTTTTCAGGAAGTGAAAGAAAAAGGTCACCTTATGAAAAGATATAAAGACGTTAGACAGCTTTTTAAAAGATATAGATGATGAACAGCTTTGAAGAAGAAGAAATAATTTTTGATGTTGTAGCAACTGTAGCTTTCAAAAAGGGCAATATAAAGACTGTTTAGAATGCCATATAGAAGGAGACTTTCTTATTATATGGATACAAGATAATGAAGAAAAAGTAATCTATTTGATGAGGCTTGGAAGTCATTCTGAATTATTTAAGTAGAAAGTGTCCTTGCAGACAAGCACTGTTATCGGCACTATAAAAGCGAATTATAAGCCCTTTCCTTTGCGATGGGGCTTTTTTAAATATGAATAATCATTGGTTAGAACGTACAGAGCTTTTAATTAAACAACAAGGTATTACCACTCTGCAAAATGCCCATATCCTCATTGCAGGCTTAGGGGGCGTAGGCTCTTATGCTGCCGAATTTGTAACTCGTGCAGGCGTAGGAGCTCTCACTATTGTCGATGCTGATACCGTTTCCCTCTCTAATATCAACCGCCAGTTGCCCGCCCTTCATTCTACGATAGGACAAGCCAAAACCGAAGTGATGAGAGCACGTCTTTTGGATATCAACCCCGAGCTGAAACTCACCGTCATTCACGAATTCCTCACCCCTGAGCGCGCTTGGGAAATCGTAACGCCCGACTTCGATTATGTCATCGACTGTATCGATAGTATTACCCCTAAGCTGAACCTTATTCTTGCAGCTAAACGCAAACACGTAAAGCTCGTGAGTTGTATGGGCGCTGGAGGTGCTACTGATGTTTCTCAAATAAAAGTAACCGAACTGATGAAAACGTATAACTGTCCGTTGGCAAAGTTTATTCGCAAACGGCTCAAAAACGAGCGTATTCACTCAGGTATAAAAGCCGTATTCTCTTCCGAAATAGTTTCCAAGGACTCTATGCAACGCACCGAAGGTCTCGACTATAAAAAGTCTTTCTATGGTACCATTAGCTTTATGCCAGCCGCTTTTGGGTTACACGCTGCTGCTACTGCGGTAAATTACCTATTAGCAAAACAACAAAATAAAGAAAATGTTAATTTATAATGTGAATCAATGTTTGAGAAATGATTGTCTCTGATTTACAATTTCATAGTCGCTTTTGCATCACATCTCCCCCTTTGGAGGGGGCTGGGGGGAGGTTATCTCTTTGAGGAAGCCAGCGATAGCTGGGTATGTGTAAGGGAGGAAGGTTTATAATCAATAAGTTAATTCAACCCTTTGTTAAAACTAAGAAAAGAAAATCATCAACTTATAATACAATCAAGTGATTTTTATTTATAACAACGCTGAGGTATGACTTTCTTTAAAACTTAAAAGTCCTTTTTTATGTTGATTATGAAAATCTTACATTTCTCAGTTTCATTTATTTTCTAAAAAAATTGCTTTTTTTAAAAAGAAAGCGTATTTTTGCCCCAAATATACAAAGTTCGCTGTTTGATGAGTGATTTAAAAAAGTTGGTAGCGTTATTAGAAGAAAAAGCCATTGTCTTACAGAGCAAATTCAATAGTCTTAGGGAAGAAAATGGCAAGCTAAGACAAACCATTGAAGAACTTCGCAGTGAGAAACAGTCGCTTGAAAGCACTATCACTACACTGAAAGAGAAAAACGAAACACTCGCCATAGCCAACCGTATATTAGGCAGTAAAGATAATAAAAGAGAAACCAAATTGAAGCTCAATACGCTCATTCGCGAAATCGATGCGTGTATCACTCAGCTCACTAAACAATAGCAATGGAACAGGACGGATTGAGAATTAAACTTTCGGTAGCCGATAGGTTATACCCTTTAACCATTGCTCCACAACAGGAGGAGGGATTTAGAAAAGCCGCTAAAAAGATAAACGATATGATTCAAGATTTTGAAACCGTTTATGAACTGCGCGATAAACAAGATGGCTTAGCAATGTGCGCTATCGCTTTGGCAAGAGAAATAGAACAAGCCAAACTCAACGAAACGCACGAAGATGAATCCCTCAAAGAAACCTTAGCACAGGTGTACAACGCCTTAAACCAAATAGGTTAAAACACGTTCCTTTACATAGAAAACTTACTGCCTATATTGATTGTCCTTTCGGTAAACTCAACATTAACATTTCACAAAAGGGAGAGTTACAGCGGCTAAAGCGTGCCGGTCTTCAGTTGCCGGATACTTGCCCCACTGAGTATCCCTAAACCTGTTTTTCAGAGTTTTACGTGAAACATATTAATCAATATAGGCATTTTTTATATCAATATTTTATTTTTTAAACAACAAAGATGGATAGTACAGTTATTATAAGTATTGCAGTTTTTATCATTGCCCTTTTCATAGGGTTCGCTATCGCCAAATCGCTGGAAAAGAAGAACGCCTCTAAAATCATTCTCAACGCTAAGAATGAAGCCGACGTTCTTCTGAAAAACGCTAAAGCCGAAGCTGAAAATATCAAAAAAGACAAGATATTCCAAGCAAAAGAGAAGTTCCTTGAACTAAAAGCTGAACACGAAAAAGCAATCACTGCCAAAGATAAAAAAATGGCAGAGGCTGAGAAGCGTATACGCGATAAAGAGTCGCAAGTGTCTAATGAATTGGCACAAAATAAGCGCTTAAAAGATGAGTTGGAAAAGAAAACAGAAGAAGCCGACTTTCGCTTGCAGACCCTCGACAAGAAACAAGAAGAAATAGACCGCCTACACAAAAGTCAGGTACAACAATTAGAGGTTATTTCAGGCTTGTCTGCCGAAGAAGCTAAGAAACTACTCACCGATTCATTGCGCAGTGAAGCCCAAGCCGACGCGATGGCTTATATCCAAAATACGATTGAGGAAGCCAAGCTCACTGCTCACCAAGAAGCGCGCAAAATCATCATCAACACCATTCAGCGTATAGGCACTGAGGAAGCAGTAGACAATTGCGTATCGGTATTCAATCTCGAGTCTGACGAGGTGAAAGGTCGTATCATCGGTCGTGAAGGTCGCAATATTCGTGCCCTCGAAGCAGCCACAGGGGTCGAAATCATTGTAGACGATACCCCCGAAGCGATTATCCTCTCTTGCTTCGACTCGGTACGTCGCGAAATCGCACGTCTTTCTTTGCACAAGCTTGTAACCGACGGGCGTATTCACCCTGCACGTATTGAAGAAGTGGTTGAAAAAACTACCAAACAAATAGAAGAAGAAATTGTAGAAATAGGTAAACGCACCGTAATTGACCTCGGTATCCACGGATTGCACCCCGAGTTAGTAAAATGTGTAGGACGTATGAAATACCGTTCGTCATATGGGCAGAACCTCTTGCAACACTCACGCGAGGTAGCTAAGCTCTGCGGAGTAATGGCAGCCGAGTTAGGCTTGAACCCTAAACTTGCCAAACGCGCCGGACTCTTGCACGACATCGGTAAAGTACCGCAGATAGAAAGTGAGACTCCTCACGCTCTCCTCGGTATGGAATGGGCAGAGAAATACGGCGAAAAACCCGAAGTGTGCAATGCTATCGGGGCACACCACGACGAGATTGAGATGACCTCCTTGCTTTCGCCTATTGTACAAGTATGCGATGCTATTAGTGGGGCTCGTCCCGGAGCACGTCGTCAAGTACTCGATTCGTATATACAACGTCTCAAAGACCTCGAAGATGCTGCTTTCACTTTCCAAGGTGTGAAGAAAGCCTATGCAATCCAAGCAGGTCGTGAGTTACGTGTAATCGTAGAAAGCGAAAAAGTAACCGACGATAAAGCCGCAGAACTATCATTCAACTTATCGCAAAAAATCCAAACCGATATGACCTACCCAGGTCAAGTGAAAGTAACGGTAATACGTGAAACTCGTGCTGTGAATATCGCGAAGTAAAGTTATATGAACTATATACAAGACTACCTATATCAAATTATCGCTACTGTCATTGCATTGGTGGTCTTTATTGCTTTGCGTTACTTGGTGAACTCTATCATCAGTAAGTTCGGAAAAAAAGCGGAGTTCGTAGAGAGTCGTACTCATTTGGTAAAGAAGTATATAGACTATTTTATTTATGCGTTAGCTATCCTTACCATTGTCTCTATTTGGGGAATAAAAACCGAACAACTCTTCCTTTTTGTTACTTCGATACTTACTGTAATAGGGGTGGCGTTTTTTGCCCAATGGTCGATTTTGAGCAATATTACAGCGGGGATTATCGTGTTTTTCTCTTCTCCGTTTAGAATAGGTGATACGATTAAGATTTTAGATAAAGATTATCCTATCGAGGCTAAAATAATCGATATAAAATCTTTCTATACTCTTTTGAAAACAACAGAAGGCGAACAGATAAGTTTGCCGAATAATCTTTTGCTCCAAAAAGGGATTGTAATTGTTTCGGAAAAGAAATATGCGGTGAAGATAAAACCGTAAATTGCTTACGTGCTTTGCTAATAACAAAAACCCTAATATATGCTGACCAATTACATCAAACGTTCCGTGATTATAGCCATCGCATTGGCGGTAGGCTTTTTGCTCTATGGGTTGCTTCCTTATGAAGAGCCTACTAATAAAGGCTTGGCACTCCTTGCCTTTGTAGCTATCTTGTGGCTTACCGAAGCCATACACATTACCGTTACAGCACTCTTAGTTCCTGTATTGGCAATACTCTTGGGTTTAGAGAGTACCAAAAGTGCCCTACAAGCTTTTGCAAACCCTACAATCTTCCTATTCTTTGGAGGTTTCGCTATTGCTACTGCCCTGAGCGTACAAAAGCTTGACAAGTACATCGCTCATAAGGTGATTGCTATAGCCAGAGGTAATTTCCTGTTGGCGGTATTCTTCCTCTTTTTGGCTACAGCTTTGCTCTCTATGGGTATCAGTAATACAGCTACTGCTGCAATGATTATCCCTTTGGCAATGGGTTTGCTTAAAAACATCGACTACGAAAGTAATAAAGGCACGTATGCTTTTGTGATACTTGGGGTTGCTTATAGTGCGAGTATAGGAGGTATGGGTACCTTGGTAGGTAGTCCACCGAATGCCATTGTCGCCTCTCAACTGAATATCACATTCTCAGAATGGTTGCGCTATGGTATGCCTACAGTCTTAGGTTTAATGCCTTTGATGATTGGTACGTTGTACGTAGTGTTTCGTCCGAAACTAAACATTAAAATCACCTCTACTGAAGGAGTAGTAGATAAGCTCAACGGCAAGCAGTATCTTACCATTCTCATCTTCCTTATCACAGCCCTTTGCTGGATATTTAGTGACCTGATTAACGAAACGTTCACTTCTTTTATAGGTATCGAGAAAATCAAAGACTTTGATGCAGTGGTAGCAATGATTGCTGCCGTGTTCGTATGTTTCTTTGGTGTAGCCGAATGGAAACAAATACAAGAAAACACCGATTGGGGTGTGCTAATGCTCTTCGGAGGCGGACTCTCACTAAGTGTTATCCTTACACAATCGGGAGCGAGTAAGGCATTGGTAGACTCTGTGCAGTTTCTCATCGCTGATAGCAACTATTTTGTAATAGGACTTATGGTAGCTACCTTTATCATTTTCCTAACTGAATTTACCAGTAATACCGCCAGCGCAGCTCTCTTAGTACCTATCTTCATATCGGTAGCCGAAAACTTAGGAGTTAATCCTTTGGGTCTTTCACTTATCATAGGTATAGGAGCCTCTTGTGCCTTTATGTTACCTGTAGCTACGCCTCCTAATGCCATAGCTTACGGTACGGGCAAGGTAAGTCAGCGCGATATGATAAAAGCAGGTTTTGTATTGAATATTCTTTGTATTATCTTTATATCAGTAGTAGCCTACTACTTTTGGAGATAATAGTTAATGATTAATGATAATAAAGAAAGCGGTCTACTGACCGCTTTCTTATTTTAAACATATTTTAAATCTCTTTATTGTATTAACAATTAATCATTGTTTTACCAACCTGGGTTTTGTTGCCAGTTGGCTCTACCTTGTTCATAGAGAATGTCACTTGGAGAAAGTGGCCAAACCATTTTATAATTCCCTGCAGGGATATTAAGCTGGTAATACTGGTCAGCAGGGTCTGAAACAATAGCACTGAGGTTCTGAGGAGTACCACGTACTACGCCCAAATTCCAACGCTTGATATCTGCCATACGGAAGCCCTCGAAAGCAAGTTCGCGGTTGCGTTCGTTTTGAATCTCTGTCCAAAGGTCGGTATAGGTTACACTACCGATACCACGAGCGGTGCGCAATCTGTCTAAGTAGGTTTTAGCATTAGTTTGATCACCGTTTTTATACGCAGCTTCAGCAGCTATGAGGTATATTTCGGCAATACGGAACACCTTAGGACGGTGCATATAAGTAGACGAACCATTGGGTGTTTGTTTTAGCAAAGGGTTATCGGGGTATTTATTTACCAAATACAAATCGTTGAAAGTAGCACTACCGTAATTAGCAAAAAGTTTTTTGATATAAATAGACTTACGGTAGTCGCTATCATTATACAAATTTACGAAATCTTGAGTAGGTATTGCTTTTGGCAAATACTTTATCTCAAATCTACGCAATCTGTAGTTCCATTCTCTTTGGTATCCTAAATAGACATCGTTAGCTGAAGGTAATTCGGCAGTATTCCCTATATTGTATTTAGCATAGAGCTGTACGATACTTTCTGCTGTATCATCATCTTTCCATACCTTTTCTAAATCACTACTACTACTCACTAAGCTATAACGACTACCAATAATTGAAGTAGCTGCGGCATAAGCCTCTGCCCACTTGCCTCTATAAAGCAATACACGTGCCTTGAGTGCTGCAACTGCATCTTTGGTAAACTTCTCTGACCCTAAAGCACCTGTTACATCACTAAGGCGAGTTTCGGCTTGTGCTATATCGGCCAAAATAAAGTCGTAAGTCTGTCCTACTGTACTTCTGTTAGGAAAATTGTTGATAGTAGGCCCGCTTAGCAAAGGCAATCCATAAGCTGAAGCCTCGTCGGTAGGGCAATAATGCGTAAGCAGATAGGTGTAGTAATAAGCACGTGCCAAATACAATTCGCCCATATTGTGCTTTATCTGTGCCGCATCGGTGCGGTAATTTTCTTGGGGAATAGTAATAGTAGGAATCCCCTCTAAACCTATATTTATATTTTGTATTGCCCCAAAATAGCGTTGCCAAATAGTTGCTGTAGCTGCATTATTGACAGTAAACAACGTCCAGTTTTGAAAGTTTGTAATCGTTTCGTTAGTACCGTCTCTTAAGGCCATATTCAGGAAATCGGCTTGCAAGTCGGTAGCATACATCGCACTTCCGTATATGTTTGTACGCAACTTACCATACATACCATTCACCCAAGATTGAGCATCTTGTACGGTTTTAAAAGAGTTAGCTTGGCTCAAATCTTCATAAGGTTGTTGGTCGAGGTTGAAACAGCCGGTAAAGAACAGAGGAGCTACTACTAAAGTTATTATTTTATAAATCTTTTTCATTGTTTTATATTTTTAAAAATTAACATCTACCCCTAAGGTAAATTGACGAGAAGGAGGATAACCACCTGATGAAATAGCATTATTGTACTCAGGGTCTGCTCCTTCGTATTTGGTAAGCGTAAAAATATTGCGGGCGGTAGCATATAAGCGTACTCCTTCAAAGAAATTCAATTGTTTGATAACTTCTTTCGGGAGGCTATAGCTAAGGGTAATATTTTTTAAACGCATAAATGAGGCGTCTTGTATCATACGCGCATCCGATGAATTTACGAAAGTGGTAGTGTTTATCTTAGGGTGGCGGGTGTTATCACCTGGTTTTTTCCAATAATCTAATATTTTTCTACTTAGGTTGTGATCACCAAACTGGTCAGGATTTTCGGTGTACTTCATATCGTAGTTCCACTTATATTTTTCCAACGAAAAAGAGAATGCCATATCGAGCGAGAAAGTTTTATAGCTGATATTCCAACCGAATCCACCATTGATAGGGGCTTGCATTTTCTTGCCTGTGGTTTGTCCTAATTTACTAGAGTCGTAAGTAGTTGTTACTCTATTATCATCAGTTACTTGCTCCATACGGTCATCACCTGGTATGTAATACTCCATTTGTCCAGTAGTAGGGTTTACGCCTTTGGGGATAACAGCAGCCCATTCAAGGGCACGACCTAATTTATACCCTATTTCAGAAGAAGGAACCACATTAGAGGTTTTATTGCCAAAAAGAGCGGTTATTTCTTGCTTGTTATAGTTTACGTTGAAGTAAGGACGAATACTCAAGTCCTGATTTTCACTTCTGTAGACTACTGATGAGAAAGTGAAGTCTATCCCACGGTTGCGCATACCCCCTGCATTGTCAAAGAATTGATTTTGCCCTGAAGTACTATTGAGCTCACGGCTTGAAATCATATCGTAAGTCTCGCGGTCGTAGTATTCTATATTGAAAGAAGTACCTCTATCAATCACAATATTAAGCCCTACAGTAGTTTTGCGTTGCTCTTCCCAACGTAGATCAGGATTACCCAAGCTACCTACTGTATAAGCTGTTTTACCTTGATAGAAATTGTCTGGTTTTATGGTAGTGATATGTTTGTAGCCTCCTAAAGCATTTCCTGAAAGCCCTGTGCTGAAGCGCAAATTGAGGTCTGAAAGCCATTTTACATCTTTCAAAAAGTTCTCTTGTTTGAGTTTCCACATCGCTCCTATTGCCCAGAAGTTACCGTAGTGGTTGTTCTTACCAAAAGCTGATGAACCATCACGGCGCATTGATAGGTCTACGAAATAACGAGTGTTATAAGAGTATTCCACTCTTCCGAAATAAGAATTGAAAGTACTTACAGTCTTTTGGTCTTCTATTCTTTTATCTTTACTACCGTGTCGGAGCATTGTTAGCCCTTCTGAAGGTTGTCCAAAAGTAGTAGCATCTAATTGTTTACTGCTATTTTCAACCGACTCTTGTCCTAATAACACATTGAAGCTATGTTTTTTGTTTTCTCCTAACAGGAAGCGATATTCTAACGTGTTAGTAATTGTTTTTCTCAGTGTACGACTGTTAGACACTGAAGTGTAAGGATTAGGGTCATCGAAAAACTTATAATCTATAAACGAAGGTAACTCTTTTAGTTCTGATTCGCCATACCCGTATTGTATTCCCCCTTGTGTTTTGAATATGAGGTTTTTAATAGGCTCTATAGAGACGAACCCCGAAGGCAAGAAGTCATCGGAGAAAGAGTTGCTAGGGTGTGTTTCGGCATAGTAGTCGGGGTGGTAGAAACCAGCTGAACGACTGGTGATGCCAGGAATATAGTTTTTGCGACGACCATCTTCGTAGGTAGGACTGTAAAGTGGCAAAGCTATCACCTTAGGTGTATTGAGGGTGGAACCTCCTTCGCGCTCGGTATGTCCTGCTGCAAATGAGAAGCCTGTTTTTAACCATTTAGTGATTTGGGTATTGATACTACCATTGACAGTATAACGACGGTAATCGCTGCGAGGTGCTGTAGAACCCTCTTGGCTGAAGTGCCCAAACGACAAATAATAAGTACTATTATTAGTACCTCCTGAAATAGAGACATCAGTACGTATCAACGGTACAAAATCTCTGAAGAAAACTTTATCCCAACGCGTATTGTAAGGATTATCGGCTAAGATTTTATCTGCTGACTGTCTCGCTACATCCTTGCTTGAACTGAACTTACCTACAGCCAAGTTTACTGCTTCAGGATTTTTTTCTATCCAAAAGTCCATATACTCGCGTGGGGTCATCATATCGTCAAAAAACTTACGGCTAGCGTTGGTAAGCGCTGTAAAACCGAGTTGGTGACTGATAGTTACGCTTGTACGCTCGTTATTACGTCCTTTTTTGGTGGTGATAAGTATCACCCCATTGGCGGCACGAGCCCCGTAAATAGAGGTAGAAGCGGCGTCTTTAAGTACCGTAATACTCTCTATATCGTTAGGGTTGAACCTGCTCATCACACTACTGCTTACGGCTATTCCGTCCATTATATAGAGAGGTTCTTGGGTTCTTTCACCTCGTAGTGCGCCTTGGAAGTTGTTATACCCGTGGATAAGGATATCGCTATTGCTACCAGGGCGACCTGAATCGCTGGTTACCACTACCCCTGCTAATCGTCCTTGTAAGGCATCGGATACGCTGGCTACCGGAGCTGCACTCACATCTTTACCTTGTACTTGTGCGACTTGTGCAACGGTGCGGCTGGCGAGCTTAGGAGCTCCATAGCCGGTAACCACCATTTCTTCAAGCTCTTGTACATCTTCTTTAAGAACTATGTCTAATCGTTTGGTGGAGGCGGTTATTTTTCTCTCTACTGTCTTCATTCCTAAAATCGAAAAACTCAACGTTTCTCCCACTTTGGTTTGGATAGTATAATTCCCGTCTATATCGGTAGCGGCACCGCGCTGGGTACCCTTAATTAATACCAATACACCTAATAAAGGCTCACCTTTTTCATCTTTTACAGTACCTGAAACCTCTATGTTCTGTGCTGTAACACTAAAAATTACCAGCAAGAAAAGAGCCCAAGAGTACAACAATCTCAGTTTTGTCATCTATATTTAATTTTGCGCAAAAGTAGTAAAAAGGTTTCAATAGTACAAGAGTTTTTAACACAAGTAAATACATTTGTTAATTTTTAATGTTTTAGAACTCTTTTATTAGGATTTTTAACCGTCTTATCCGTTGTATATTAAATATTGTTTTTGTACCTTTGCCCCGCTGTAAGAAAACCGCCTAAATGTTTCTTTATGTCGAAAAAACTATTGATAGCTCTTGCTGTTCTATTATGCCTTGCGGGCATTGTCTTTCTATTCTTCAAAACTACTAATCAGGAGGCGTATACTTCCGTAGATGATATTAATAAAGAAACTCTTCAGGGCTACATAGGTTCGGCTTCCTGTAAGCAGTGTCACCTAAAAGAGTATAATGAATGGACGCTCTCTGACCATTACAAGGCAATGCAAATCGCTAACGATAGCACCGTACTCGGTAATTTCAATAACGCTACCTACACCGCCGATGGCATCACTTCTCGTTTCTTCAAGCGCGATGGCAAATTCTTTATCCATACACAAAGCGAAGATGGCTCTTACAAAGACTATGAGGTATTGTATACCTTTGGTTATTACCCCCTACAACAGTATATTACCGATTTTCCTAACGGCAAAAAGCAAGTCTTCCGTCAGTCGTGGGATAGCCGTCAAAACAAGTGGTTTCACCAATACGCAGGCGAGGTGATTTCCCCCGATGATTACCTGCACTGGACGCAAGCGGGACAGAATTGGAACCTAATGTGCGCCTCTTGCCATAGCACCAACCTGCAAAAAAACCTCAACCCTTATACCGACTCCTATCACACTACTTATAGCGAACTCACCGTAAGTTGTGAATCCTGCCACGGAGGGGCTAAAACACACGCCGAGAGTAAGGGGAAAACTCGCACGTTTGTCCTTGCCTCGCAAACCCAAGAATTCAATGCCTGTATGCCTTGCCATACACGTAGGGGAGAGGTAACCCAGCACCACGCTATGGTAACAGAGGTAATGGACGAATATCTGCCCGAAGTGCCCGTAACCGACCTTTATTTTCCCGACGGACAAGTGTCAGGTGAAAACTATAAATATTCGTCTTTTTTGCAAAGCAAAATGTATCACCAAAACGTGCGCTGTACCTCTTGCCATTCGCCTCACACAGGCAAGCTGAAAGCCGAAGGTAGCAAAGTGTGTTTGCAGTGTCACGTGCCTAAGTACGCTTCTCAGGCGCACACTTTCCATAAGGGCAACCCAGCCGGAACCGATTGCCGTGTATGCCATATGCCTACTCGCACTTATATGGGCAACGATGTGCGCCACGACCACAATTTCTACGTCCCTCGTCCCGATTTGTCTGCTCAGTACGGTACACCCAACGCTTGCAATGCTTGTCATACCGATAAAACCGCTGGGTGGGCAGCCGAAACTGTTGTCAAGTGGTACGGCAAACAGCGCAAACCGCATTTCGCCGAAAATCTTATTAAAGGAAGTAAAGGAAATATCACCGCACTCAGTAGTCTGTTAGAAGACAAAACAACCCCCGCCATTGTGCGTGCGGGAGCCATTCACTATCTGGGCAATCACCCTTCTGAAAAGAGCTTTGCGCTTATTAAAAAAGAACTTCACAATCCCGACCCACAAACGCGTTATCGTGCCGTGGTGGCTATTAGCGAATATCCTCTGAATCTTTATGAAAATGATTTGTTGCCCTTACTTACCGATAAGGTGAAGGCGGTGCGTATGCTCGCCGCAAATGCCTTGCTCACCCAAAAAGGATTAGAGGCTTGCAGGGTCTATAACCGATTTGAACAAGCACACCAAGAGTATAAGGAGTTTGTGCTTTCACAGTCCGATTTTCCATTAGGAAGTGCTACGGCAGGCGACTATTTTGTAAAGATAAACGATACCGATAACGCCATTCGTTTCTACGAGCGCGCTCTGCTGAAAGACAAACAGCTGAACTACATTCGCCTAAACCTCGCTGTTCTTTACAGTGGCAAAGCCCAAAACGACAAGGCAGAAAGCTTCTTAAACGAAGCTTTGAAGTACGAACCCAAAAACGCCCAAATCTATTACGATTTGTATTTGCTCTACAACGAACTTGGGCGCGAGGCAGAAGCCAAAGTTGCGCTTAGTAAAGCCAAAGCCTTAGGGATTAAGGGCAGGTTTTAATCTTTAAAGCATACCGGCTTACAACCAGCCCTTCTCCGCTTCTTAATCATTAACCATTAACCATTAATCACTAATCATTAAATCCTAATCGGTATATTTTTTGCAATGGTCTTATTTAGAATATGAATCAGAAGTTAAAAAACAATAATATCGGGTTGATAATGAGTTATAATGACCGTCGCTATAATTCCCCCTTTGGAGGGGGTTAGGGGGAGGTTATTCTCTTTTGAATCTTCTCCGCTATCGTGGAGTAAGTGAATAGGAGGGAGGTTTATAATTTCAATCTTTGATTCACATTTGTAATAATTTTATCTTATGAAAATACAATTAAAACGCGTATACGAAACAGAAAGCCCCGAGGACGGCTTTCGTATCTTAGCCGATAGGCTTTGGCCTCGTGGCATCAAAAAAGAAGCACTTCATTTAGATTTTTGGGCGAAAGAGGTAGCTCCCTCCACAGCTTTGCGCAAACGCTATCATCAAGACGGCAAATTCGAAGATTTCAAAGCAGATTATACCCAAGAACTCTTGGCAAACCCCGCTTTTGCATCTTTCTTAGAGATGCTTAAACCTCATAAAGTAATCACCCTACTCACCGCTTCTAAGCTGATTGAAAAAAGTGCCCTTCCTATACTCAAAGAGGCAATCTCCAAAAATCCCCTAAAAACCTCCTAAAAAAGCATTAGCCGAGTATGTAACTATCAATAGCCGAGAGTGTGTATAGAAGAATATTTTCCTCACATTACCTCCATTTTTTCCGTCTCTAATTCCCCCTTTGAAGGGGGCTAGGGGGATGTTTGTATTACACTCCCCCCACATTTCCTTCGTCATTCGTCATTCGTCCCTCGTCATTCC